>JALYVD010000381.1 GCA_030853405.1 Acidobacteriota bacterium
ACTCCATGGCCTCAAACCTGACCAACCAGGTTCGCAACATCGCCGGCGTGACAACGGCTGTTGCGAAAGGCGACCTCACTACCAAGATCACTGTCGATGCGCGCGGCGAAATTCTGGAATTGAAGAATACCATCAACACCATGGTGGATCAGTTGAACGCGTTCGCCTCCGAAGTGACGCGTGTGGCGCGAGAAGTCGGAACGGAAGGCAAGCTCGGTGGACAAGCCGACGTGCGCGGGGTTGCGGGCACGTGGAAAGATCTCACCGAGTCTGTCAACTCGATGGGATCGAACCTGACGGCTCAAGTCCGGAATATCGCCGATGTGACCACGGCTGTGGCAAAGGGCGATCTGTCGCGAAAGATCACTGTAGACGCGCGTGGCGAAATCTTAGCTCTGAAAGAAACCATCAATACGATGGTGGACCAGCTCAGTTCGTTTGCATCCGAGGTAACGCGTGTGGCGCGCGAAGTCGGCACGGAAGGCAAGCTAGGCGGACAAGCCGATGTGTACGGCGTGGCAGGGACGTGGAAAGATCTGACGGAATCGGTCAACTCGATGGCGTCGAACCTGACTAATCAAGTCCGGAATATCGCGCAGGTGACGACCGCCGTAGCAATGGGCGATCTTTCGCGCAAAATCACGGTGGACGTTCGCGGCGAAATTCTAGAACTTAAGAACACCATCAACACGATGGTGGACCAGCTCAACTCCTTCGCTTCCGAGGTAACGCGTGTGGCGCGCGAAGTAGGAACGGAAGGCGAACTGGGCGGACAGGCGGAAGTCCGGGGTGTTGCGGGAACCTGGAAAGATCTTACCGACAGCGTCAACCTGATGGCGGCGAATCTTACGACTCAGGTGCGCGGTATTGCCAAAGTCGTCACAGCCGTTGCGAATGGCGATTTGGAACGCAAACTGGTTCTCGAGACCAAAGGCGAGATCGCGGAGCTTGCCGACACCATCAACGCCATGATCGATACGCTGGCGACGTTTGCCGATCAGGTCACGACAGTCGCTAGAGAAGTCGGTATTGAAGGCAAGCTGGGAGGCCAGGCGCGCGTGCCGGGCGCTGCCGGTATCTGGCGCGACCTTACCGACAACGTCAACCAATTGGCTGCGAATCTGACGACACAGGTTCGAGCGATCGCCGAGGTCGCCACGGCGGTAACGAAGGGAGTGCTGACGCGCTCCATCACTGTCGAGGCGCAAGGGGAAGTCGCGGCGCTGAAAGACAACATCAACGAAATGATCGGCAATCTGGCCGAAACGACGCGCAAGAACACGGACCAGGATTGGTTGAAAACCAACATTGCAAAGTTCACGCGCATGGTGCAGGGACAGCGCGATCTTTTGACAGTCGCGCAGCTTCTTCTCTCCGAATTGGCGCCGCTGGTTAGCGCTCAACGGGGAACGTTCTACATTGCGGAGAACACGGGCGATCAACCGGTCCTGAAGTTCATGGCCGGATACGCGTACGACGACCGCGACAACGTTCCTACCCAGTTCAAAGTCGGCCAGGGTCTGGTCGGTCAATGTGCCAAAGAGAAGCAACGCGTTCTGGTGCGGGATGTTCCGAAGGACTACATCAAAATCAGTTCGAGCCTGGGGTCCGCAACCCCGTTGACGGTCGTCGTGCTTCCCGTTCTGTTCGAACGCGAGGTCAAGGCCGTTGTCGAGTTAGCTTCCTTCCAGCAGCTATCGGACGTTCATCTTGCGTTTCTCGATCAGCTGACCGAAAGCATGGGGATCGTGCTAAACACCATCGCCGCCACGATGCGTACCGAGCAACTGCTGCAGCAGAGCCAGGCGCTCGCCGAGGAGCTTCAAAACACCAACGCCGAGTTGCAGGAGAAAGCGCAGTTACTCGCCGATCAGAACACCGAAGTAGAGGCCAAGAACCGCGAGATTGAGCAGGCTAAACAGGCACTCGAAGAAAAGGCGGAGCAGCTTGCACTTACCTCGAAGTATAAGAGCGAGTTCCTGGCAAACATGTCGCATGAGCTTCGCACTCCGCTCAACAACCTGCTGATCCTTGCGCGTGTTCTCGCCGACAACACCGAGGGCAACCTGAACCTGAAGCAGATCAAGTTCGCCGAGACGATTCACTCCTCTGGAACCGATCTGCTGGCACTGATCAACGATATTCTCGATCTCTCGAAAATCGAGTCCGGAAAAATGGACGTCGAAGTCGGCAATATTCGCTTCGCCGAGCTCCAGGACTACTGCGCACGAACCTTCCGTCACGTGGCTGATGGCAAGGGGCTGGAGCTCACGATCGAAGTCGATCCGCAGCTTTCGTCGGAGGTGATTCGCACGGATGCAAAACGCCTGCAGCAGGTACTCAAAAATCTACTTTCGAATGCCTTGAAATTTACTGAGCATGGCTCTGTGCGGCTCCGCATTGAGCGTGTGATCCAAGGTTGGAGTACTTCGCATCCAGTTCTCAGCCGCGCTAAGAGCGTCATTGGGTTCTCGGTCACGGATACCGGAATCGGCATCGCGCAGGAAAAACAACGCATCATCTTCGAAGCGTTTCAGCAAGCCGATGGTACGACCAGCCGGAAATACGGCGGCACCGGCCTTGGTCTTTCGATTAGCCGCGAACTGGCGCGCTTGCTGGGTGGAGAGATTCGCCTCCAGAGCGGCATGGGCCGGGGAAGCACATTCACTCTTCACCTTCCGCAAGCATATATCGCTTCGGCTCCGAAGCTTGAAACGGTGGATACGGCAACCATTCGTAAAGCGGCTGAATCGCACGCCGGCTCCGAGGTCGATCTTATACTCTCTTCCTCAACCTCGGTTCCGGTTGAAGATCTGGTCGTAGACGACGACCGCAACCTGATTCACCATGGCGACCAAGTGCTGCTGGTGGTAGAGGACGACGTTACTTTTGCCCGCATCATGATGGACCTTGCGCATGACCGGGGATTGAAGGCCCTTATTGCCCTGCGAGGCGCCACCGCGATTGCACTCGCCCGTGAGTTCCAGCCGAGCGCAATCACATTAGACGTCCGCCTGCCCGATATGAGCGGCTGGACACTGCTCGACCGTCTGAAGCACGACCCTCTCATCGCTCACCTTCCGGTTCACGTTGTTTCGGGGCACGAGGAAAATCGCCGTGGCTTCGCCCTGGGCGCAATGAGCTGTCTCCAAAAGGCTCTTACAAAAGAGAATCTCGAAGAAGCGTTCGAGGTGATTAGACAGTCGATGCAGCCTCGAATCAAGAAGCTGGTTCTTATATCCGACAATGATGTGCGAAAAGCGGATATTCATGGTCTGCTTGGCGGGCCAGACGTCCAAATGATCGATGTGAACGATGCCGCCGGAGCCATGGAGATTGTGGACCGTGAGCACATAGATGCCATCGTGCTCGACTGGGTGCTCCCGGATGAGACTGGTCTCGATTTCATAGAAGCCGTTCAGTCGAAGTTATCCCCCTACGTGCCTCCGATCGTAGTTTCCGGGACTACCAAACTTTCTGAAGAGCAGATTGGAGAGATTCACAGTTGTGCCCGAAGCAGCGCCGTCCGTTATGCTCCAACGATTGAGCGGCTTCTTGAACAAACCGCTTTATTGTTGCATCGGAATGAACGAAACCTTTCAGATCAACAACGGCGAGTATTGGAGGAAGTGCGAGTTGCGGATCCCCGGCTGGCAGGCCGCAAGGTTCTGGTGATCGACGACGATCTCCGCAACATCTTCGCTCTGACGAGTGTTCTTGAGCAGCATCAGTTGAAAGTAATCCACGCTGAAAACGGCCGCGCTGGAATCGATTTATTGAAAAGCGCCAAAGACATCGATATCGTGCTGATGGACGTTATGATGCCGGACATGGATGGCTACGAGACCACCCGCGCTATTCGGAATATTCCTGAATTTAGAACGTTGCCTATCATCGCGTTGACGGCGAAGGCAATGAAAGGCGACCGCGAGAAATGTCTGCAGGCGGGCGCTTCCGATTACGTCACTAAACCGGTCGATCTCGATCAACTGTTCTCCGTAATGCGCGTATGGATCACTCGCGACGCGGACGCCCGCTTTGAGCATGGCGCGCTTAGCGCTCCAACATGGCTGGTGGATCGTGATTTTGTGGTGGATGACGATCGCAGCCAGATCGAACCGGGCGACCGCATAATTCTTATTGTCGAAGACGATCCTACATTCGCGCGGATCATGGTGGATCTCGCTCACAAGAACGGTTCAAAGGCGCTCATCGCGCTTCGCGGCAGCACTGCGGTCGCATTGGCCCGCGAATTTCATCCTGGCGCTATCACCCTGGATATTGCGCTTCCGGACATGAGCGGCTGGACGGTTCTCGACTATTTGAAACACGATCCGGCGACGCGCCACATTCCAGTACACGTTATTTCAGGCGACGAGAACAACCGGAGAGGCTTCGTGCTGGGCGCGATGACCTGCGCTCAAAAAGCGGAAGACGCCGACGGCCTCGATAGCATCTTCGGGGTAATTCAACACTCCTTGGAGCGGCGCAGCAAGAAAATGCTCCTTGTAACGGGCAACGAACCATTGCGGCAGGAAGTCTCGGCTTTCGTGGGGGGTCCGGACGTTGTTTTTTTCAACGCCTCTACCGCCGGAGAGGCGATTGGCGTGGTTCGCTGCGAGTACCTGGACGGAATCATTCTGGATTGGGTAATCTCGGACGTTGTGGATGTGGATTTCATCGAGAACGTACAAGCCTTCCTTGCGCCGTTCGTTCCGCCCATAGTGGTCTTCGGCGGACGCAAGCTAAACGCCGCACAAGCAGCCGATCTGCACCGCCTGTCGCGCACGAGCGCGGTCCGTTATGCGCCTTCGTTGGAACGCCTGCTCGATGAGACGGCTTTGGTGCTGCACCGTTCGGACGACATGCTCTCGGAACAGCAGAAGCAGGTTCTCGCGAAAGTCCGGCAGACCGATCCGATGCTGGCCGGCCGCAAAGTTCTAGTCATCGACGACGATCTCCGGAATATCTTCGCTCTGACGAGTGTTTTGGAACAACGGGAAGTTCAGGTCCTACACGCTGAAAACGGCCGCAGCGGCATTGAGACCTTGAAAGCCAATCCGGATGTCGATATCGTTCTGACGGACATCATGATGCCGGAGATGGATGGTTACGCGACCACGCGGGCTATCCGCCAGGACCCGCAATTCGAAACAATTCCGATCATCGCGTTGACAGCCAAGGCGATGAAAGGAGATCGTGAGAAATGCCTGCAGGCGGGGGCTTCGGATTATGTAACGAAGCCAGTCGATCTCGATCATCTGTTCTCGGTGATGCGCGTTGCCCTTGCGCGTGCCATGGAGCGGCCCAGTGCCGTTCGTGAGTTTGAGAAATGAGCAATGTCGAATTGACCAACACGGAGGATGCTGTCGCGGCGCGCGAAGTTGCTTCCGGGCGCATCAAGCTGCTGCTGGTTGACGACGATCGCGATAACCTGCTGGCACTCCAGGCGGTGCTGGAGCCGCTAGATCAAGAGTTGATGCTCGCCGATTCGGGAATCAGTGCGTTGCGCCTGTGTCTGGAGCACGATTTCGCCGCCATTCTTCTGGATGTCCGCATGCCGGAAATGGATGGATTTGAAACAGCGGAAATGATCAGAAGCCGGAACCGCTCCCGTCACACTCCGATCTTGTTCCTGACTGGATATAGGAGCGATGAGCAACTGTTTCGCGGGTACGATCTTGGCGCCGTGGACTTCCTGTTCAAACCGATTGTGCCGGAGGTGCTGCAGAGTAAGGTCTCCGTATTCGTCGAACTCAGCCGGACCGAGCAGTTATTGCGGCGAAAGACGGAAGCTCTCGCCCGCACCGAGCAAAGGTTTCGCGCGGTTCTCGAAGCCGCCCCCGACGCCATGGTGATCAGCGGGATTGACGGCATCATCCGCCTGGCGAACTCCCGCACGGATGCGCTCTTCGGCTACCCGCGTCAGCAACTCATCAATCTCCCGATTACCTCATTGATTCCGAAGTGGGAACCGCCCGCCAGCGACGGGATAGCGGACCTCCTGCCTTCGACGACGCTGATGGAAACGCGTCTTGAAGCGATTCACCGGGACGGGGCGGTGTTTCCGATAGAAATCACCCGGAGTCCATTCGACAGCGACGAGGGATTGCTGATAACAACGGCCATCCGCGATGCGACGGAGAAGGTGGAAGCCGAAGCGCGAGTCCGGCGCATTAATATCGAGCTTGAAAAACGCGTCGCGGAAAGAACTGTCGATCTTACCCGGTCGAACGAAGCGCTGCGGCAGTTTGCCTGGGCTGCCAGTCACGATTTGCAGGAACCGGTACGCATGGTGCTCGCCTATTCGCAGTGGCTTGCCCGCTCGGCAACTCAAAAGCTGAATGCGGAAGAGATCGACATGCTCAACACCGTTCAGCAGAACGGCACGCGTCTCCAGGCGCTCCTCGCCGATCTCCGTCAGTACATTTTCCTCAGCGAGTCGGAACAACAGGCAGAGCACCTTGTAGACTGTAATGCGGTCCTCCACAGCGTGATCGAAGGCCTGGACGGCGCGATTCAGGAAACCGGAACGAATATCGTGGCCGACCCGCTTCCGGTGATTAAGTCGGTTGAGATCCTTGTAACTCAACTGTTTCAAAACCTGATCGGCAATGCCATCAAATACCGGTCCGAGGCTCCTCCGCACATTCACGTTTCAGCCGGGCGCCGCGATCGGGAGTGGGTGTTTTCGGTTGCCGACAACGGAATTGGCATCGGGCCGGAGTATTCCGATTACATCTTCGGAGTTTTCAAGCGTCTCCACGGGCGGCAATATTCCGGCACTGGTATTGGATTAGCCATCTGCCGGGCGGCTGTGGAACGGCTTGGGGGACGTATATGGGTGGAATCAAAACCCGACGAAGGCTCGACATTCAAATTTTCGATTCCGGAGGAGATCGCGCAATGAGCCAGGAAACAGTGCATTTGCTGGTCGTCGAAGATAATCCGGGCGATGTCCGGTTGATAGAAGAAGCACTGCAGATACACGGCATCCGATACCGGATGACTCATTGCGAAACCGCCGAAGACGGGGTCCGAACGGTAAACGGGTACGGCGAGCACTCGAAAGATATTCCCGCGCTTCTTCTGCTCGACTTCAACCTTCCCGCCGGAGAGGCGCGCGATGTTCTTGTGGCCGCTGGTAATAATCAGGTTTTAAAGGATATGCGGAAGGCCGTTGTGACATCTTCCGTCGCACCCAGGGACCGCGATGCCGCCTTCCAATTCGGGGCCGATTCGTTCATCTTCAAGCCTGCCGATCTCGATACGTTCCTGAAAGAGGTTGGAGGGGCGATTCTGAAATTGATTAATGGGGACGGACTCGGCGTTTCGGGGCAGACACCGGCGAACGTCCGGTAAACGGGAACTGTCTTCTCATCCAAACCAGCGCCGAAACCAGCATCCACGTGACAGTCGCCGCGATTAACACAGCCCATGTTGCAAAATGCGGAAATCCCCACCAGATCACCCCGGCAAATGCCAGCAGTCCGATGCTGCCCATCGAAGTCCCCGCAGCCTCCGTTGCCGCCGCATCTTTGCCGCGTTCTTCGCCATGCATTCCTTTGTTTGCCTTCCGCTGCTCCTGATGTTTCGCCACTAGCGTAAGGCTCGCGGGAAAGATTGACGGAAACGCTAGAAATAATCCGCCCACGACAGGTCCCCAATGGTCGGCAATCAGTCCGGCTGCGAGCGTAACAATGCCGCCAAACAGGAAGCGCAGCGCATACTCGTGCCATTTCGTTTCATGCAGAACTGAAGCATCGATCTTGATCGCCATGGTTCCTTATTTCAAGAACAGGAACCATAAGCCGAAGGCGCAGACGAACCAAACGGAAAGCGCCGACGCCGCAGTCGCAAGCACGGGTAATCTCGCCCTCATCAAGAGCCAACTGACGAGGAAGCTGTAGACCAGCAATCCAACTGCGCCCAGCACCATGGATCGTCCTTCCGTGCTTGCATACATCGATCCCTTTTTGTGGACCGTCAGCACCAGCGTTGCAAGAGCGATGGATGGCGCAGCGCCGAAGAGCCCGGCAAAGGTCGTCGGCTTGAAAATATCTCCAAAGACGGCGAAGAATGATACAACAACCCCGCCGATGACGAAACGAAGAATATACTGTTCCACAACGCGCAATCTCGTTGTAACACAGCCGTAATAATTCCTTATCAAAGCCTTAGACTTTAATGCCCACCGACTTGTAGATCGCCTCCATGTACTTCAGATCCCGCAGGCCCTCTTCGCCGTTCGTCCTCGACTCTCGTCCCTGCAAAATACATTGAGAGAAGTCGTCGGCCTCCACCGCAAATTGCATAGGATCGTGCGCCTCCTCAACCTCGTCGATGGGAGGCTCGCCCTTAATTTGCGTTTTCAGATGAATCCCTTGATAAGCGAAGGCCGGCTCGGCATGCAGCATTCCTTTCGACCCGTGCACGCGGTAGAAGCCTGGCATGTCGGCGCCATAGGTGGTGGCGCAACTCGCTACCACGCCGGATGGGAACTTCATCGTCCACGACAAATTCTCTTCCACCTGTTCGAAACGTCCATCGTGATCCACGACGGAAGAATAGCCCTCCAAGTGAAGCGGTTCCTCTCCCGTCAGATAGCGGCAAGCATTCAGCGAATAGACGCCCATATCCATTAGCGGTCCGCCACCCGCCAGCTTCTTGTCGAGACGCCACTCGCCCGGATGTATATTGAACCCGTTCGCGCTCTCGATGGCCTGAATCTTTCCCAACTTTCCATCGCGAATCAGCTCAATCGCATGAAGGTTCGTCGGCTCATATTGGCAGCGGTAGGCAATCATCAGTTTTTTGCCCGCAGCCTTGCAGGCATCGATCATCGACTGGCCATCCCTGACGCTGGTCGCCATCGGCTTTTCAGAGAGCACATGCTTGTCGGCATTCGCCGCGCGAATTGTGTACTCGGCGTGCATACTGTTCGGGAGCGCGATGTAGACCGCGTCAATGTCTTTGGTGTCCCGAATGTCGTCGTAGTTCTTGTAGTCGTAGATGTTCTTCTCAGGAACTCCGTACTCGCCTGCCGTCTTCTCGGCTTTATCGCGATGACCGCTTACCAGAGCGACAACCTTCGAATACTGCGACAGCTTGCAGGCGGGCATAAAATGCTGCAGCGAAATCCTCCCCAGTCCCACAATCGCGTAGCCGACCTTCCGGTCCCCGCTCCCCTCGCCGGCCTGATTTAGAAATGGCAATGCCGGTGAAAGCCGGGATAATGCAACACCCGATCCCAGTGTGCGGCCGAAGTGGCGGCGCGTAAACTTCATGTGTTCCCCTCCTGGACAAGATATCGTAATCTTCAGCTATCACAATGCTTCAAGAACAAACCATCGACTATGCAGAAGCGAAACGCGCACTGGACGCTCTCGTCCAGGAAATCCGGCAGCGCGGCAAAGCGGGCGTGATTGCCGTCACCGACGCTCACGGAGAACTGATCGCGTTCGCCCGTATGGACGGCGCTCCGTTGTCCTCCATCACAATCGCTATGAACAAGGCGTACAGCGCCGCCCGTGAACGGAAACCCAGTAAAGAGATCGGAAACGCCGCCCGCAACCAAGAAAAGGGTTTCGACATCGGCTACTTCGGCGACGCGAGGTTCACCGGTTGGGGCGGTGGTGTTCCGGTCGTGAAGGAGGGCAGAGTGATCGGAGCTATCGCGGTCAGCGGCCTTCCGCAAACCGAAGACATGGAACTCGCCGAAATCGGCGCGCGGCTTATTTGCGCCGGCTAACTGAATGGGCCCAGAATAAAGCCGTTCCCACCAGACCGACCGCGACCCCGAGCGGTGTGCGATTCAAATTCATCCAGTTCTGTAGACTGAACGTCTTGGCCTGCGAGGTAAAAATCCCGTGCGCGGCATAGTCTCCGGCTACGGGTTCAAACAGATTGTTGGGGCGATCGGGCGAAACGGGCTCCGACGTCTGCTGCGAATCATAGCCGTGCGTTCCCAAATACCAGTCCGCAAATCCAGGCGCGACGTCCTGGCCGTATATTGCCTTTACGGTTGGCTCGCCGACGAAAATCTCGCGACGCCGGTGATGGGCGGCATAGTAGATAGCCTTCGCCGCCACTTCCGGTTCATAGATCGGTGGCACCGGTTGGGGATGGCGCGGCAGGCGTGTACGGCACCAACTGAATTGCGGCGTATTCATCGCAGGCAGATGAACCACCGTTACGTGAACCTTGCTCTTGTTATGAATCAGTTCGCATCGCAAGGAATCGGTGAACCCCACAATCGCGTGCTTCGCCCCGCAGTATGGCGCTTGCAGTGGAATCGAGCGGTACGCTAGGGCCGAGCCCACCTGCACGATAGAACCCTTGTTGCGCGGCGACATGCTCTTTAGCGCCGCCATGGTGCCGTAGACGCAACCCAGATAAGTCACTTCAGTCGCACGTTTGAACTCGTCCGGCTTGATTTCCGAGATTGGCGCGAAGATCGTCGTCATGGCATCGTTGACCCAAACGTCAATCGGACCGAACTCGTTCTCCACTTTCTGAGCCGCCCGCTCCACTTCCTCGGCATTCGCTACGTCTACCGATAACGCCAGGGCCTTCCCGCCAAGTTCCTCCACTTCCCGTTTTGCCGCTTCCAGTCTGTCCTTTCCCCGCGCTATAAGCCCTATATAGGCCTTGCGCCGGGCGAACTCCCGGACTACCGCACGGCCAACGCCTGCCGTTGCACCGGTAACCACCACCACTTCGGGCTGTTTCACTTAGATCCTCCCTCCGGATGACGGCAGCAATCCGGCAACTGTTACGTTATGTCGAGCATCCAACCAACGTCTCAGGAGACTACCGTGAAAAATACCTACGAAATCGATCCAAGCCACTCGAGTGTTCACTTCAGCATTCGGCACATGATGATAAGCAACGTCCGGGGTGGTTTTAGCAACGTGAAGGGGACAATCGCCTACGATCCGGACGACCTGACGCAGTCGGGGATCCGCGCCGAAATCGAGGTGAACAGCATTAATACTCTCGATGAGAAGCGCGACGCGCATTTGAAGACTCCCGATTTCTTCGATGTCGAGCACTTCCCAACCATCACTTTCGTGAGCACGCAGATCGAGAAGCTCAGCGACACCGAGTTCAACGTGACCGGCGATCTCACCATTCACGGCGTAACCAAGCCCACAGTGCTGAAGGTCGAGGAAGTCTCGCCGGAAGGCAAAGATCCGTGGGGCAATATAAGGGTCGGCGCTTCTGCAAAAGCCAAGGTCAGCCGGAAGGATTTTGGACTGGTATGGAACGCGCCTATGGAGACCGGCGGAATTCTGATCGGCGACGACGTCAAGCTGGAATTCGATATCGAAATGATCAAAGCGCAGAGAGCGGCGGCCTAAGCCGCTTTCGCTCGAGCCCGCTTCAATGGCGTGAGAAGGCCCAGCACAATCCGTTCGTAAGAATAAGCGCTTTGGCCTTCCCGGTACTTGTCCGCAAACTCGCGCAATTGCCCAGCCGAATAGCACTCCATCACAGTGGGATGAATGTAGTACTTCTTGCAGGTAGCCGGCTTATTGCCCAGCTTTGAAGCCACCTCTTTCACCACCTCAATGAGCGCCTGCTTCGTCGGTTGATCGGACTCCTGCAACGCGCATCGTTCCAGCAGGCAGCTTGCCGTCAGACACGTGCCGCCCCAA
The DNA here is from genome assembly GCA_030853405.1 of Acidobacteriota bacterium. GTDB lineage: Bacteria > Acidobacteriota > Terriglobia > Bryobacterales > Bryobacteraceae > Bog-105. Next base: position 11,661 of record JALYVD010000381.1, read on the forward strand.
GTGCGAAAATCTTTGGCCGTGAAGTCGCCTCCGCTGACCTCTTTCAAATAGTCGTTCACATCCCCTGAGTCGATCGTCTGTGGCTGGCCCTCTTCGTCCAGATATTCGAAAAGCGAACTACCCGGAATGTCGCGGCAGCTCTTGATGATCCGGGCGAGACGTTTGTCTTGCAGCGTGATTTCATGGTGCTGTCCGCTTTTACCTTTGAACTTGAACTTCAACATGCCCCCGAGGACCTCGACATGTTTGTTGCGCATGGTCGTCAGGCCGAAGGACCCGTTGTCCTCCGCGTACTCTTCGTTCCCGATACGGATGTAGGTCGTTTCCAGCAGCTTAACCACAGCTGCCAAAACCTTGCGCTTCGGCATTCCTTTTTTGGACAAGTCCCGCTCAACGGCGCGCCGTATGCGCGGAAGCACCCGGCCGAAGACCCGCATTCTATCGAATTTGATCAGGTCCCGCACCTTCCGGTACTCCGCGTGATAGCGGTACTGTTTGCGTCCACGCGCGTCGCGGCCAATCGCCTGAATGTGGCCATTGGGGTCTGGGCTGATCCAGACTGAAGTCCATGCCGGAGGAATCACTAAGGCTCGAATGCGCGCCAGAGTTTCCTCATCCTCAATCGGCTGGTCGTCGGGTCCTATGTAGCGCGTTTCACCGTTATCGTTCTTCCGCCGGATACCCGGCCCCTTGGGAATTCGGTAGCGCAGTCCTGCCATTCTGGCTGATTTAACTTCATCCGGAACTGTCATCGTCACTGGGTTGGGCGCGGCCATGCTAACTGTGTGATGCGAGTTACAGGCGAAACACTACTTAGATCCGCTCAGTCACACGCTCAAGATGCCGGAAGCGATAATTTTCGATATAGACGGGACACTCCTTGATTCGGTAGACCTTCATGCCCAAGCCTGGCAGGAGGCGCTGAGCCATTTTGGACACGACATACCCTTCGACAAGATCAGAAGTCAGATCGGAAAAGGCGGCGATCAGCTTCTTCCAGTTTTCCTCAGTAAAGAAGAACTCGACAAGAAGCAGAAAGAGATTCAGGAGTTCCGCGCGTCGCTTTTCAAAGAGAAGTACCTCTCGAAAGTGAAGCCGTTTCCGGGAGTTCGAGATCTCTTCCAAAAAGTACTGGCCAGCGGACAAACACCGGCGCTGGCGTCTTCAGCGCGTGGAGACGAACTCGAACATTACGAGCGTATCGCCCGTATCAAAGATCTGGTTCATGTCGAGACCTCGTCGGCCGATGCGGAGAAGTCCAAGCCCCATCCAGACATTTTCGAGGCAACCCTCGACCGCCTTGGGAAGAAGATCACGCGCGAAGACGTCATTGTGGTGGGCGACAGTCCGTATGATGCCGAAGCCGCTGGGAAAGCAGGATTAAAAACGGTAGGGGTCTTATGTGGAGGTTTCCCAAAAGACGCACTGCTGGCCGCCGGATGCGTCGCGATCTATCAAGGGCCGGAGGATCTGCTGGCACAATACGACACATCGCTATTGGCGAAGACCTGAAACGGGGTTCCCGCTCGGTCTATTCCAGCGTTCCCCAAACCCGGGTGCAAAAGCCCAGGATGCAGAAACTGAAGAACAACAGGTCATTGTTCCAAAAGAAAAAAGCTGTGACAACGCACAAAAGAGCGAGCTGCGAACGCGGATCTACAGACCAGTCGAACATTTTGGTTTGAAATACCATAGTGCCAGATTTCGCTGAGCGTCTCGCTGAAATCCCGAATTTTTATTGAAACCTAAATCCGGGTTTCAGTTCGCAACTGTAAAGTCTCGACTGATCCGGATTCACGCTCAACGTACAGTTAGCCCACGAAAGTAGAAGATCCGGACCTAGCGGATAAACGACATAAGAAGAGGAGCCATTCACCTCGGCTTCGATACTCGGTCCACCCGCCGTGCCCGGTAGCGTGAAACTCATGCCGCGGCCGAAAACGACCGGATAGGATTGCCGCACCATGTCGCTAATGATAGTGTGGGCGACGTCTGCTTCCACCAGAAATGTTGCCGTATCGGACCAGTCGCGGGCGGAAACGCGCAGCCTCCGGTCATTCTGATCTCGGTTGTCCAATTCGATCTTGGTGAACGGACATGGACCGGCGATACAGGACACGCGGACCTCCCGGAACTCGCTTGATTCCGGCGCGTCAACTGTTAGAGAACCGGTTCCAGCTCTCCACTTCCCGTCCGGTGAACAGACCGGGCCGCCTTTGCACGGCACATTGCCTTTATTCACAACCTCGAACGTCTTCACGACGGTTCCAACGTCTATATTCGAGCCGACCTTTACCGTGTAGCGGATTCGCAGGTCGCCGATCGTCGTCTCCAGTCCGGTCTTCTTCGAAGCGGCCTCGTGCAAAATAGGCATCATGCGTTCGATATAAAGCTGGCCACCCACCGTCTCCGTCGATTCAAGCGGCTTGTACTCTCGATGGCTAAAAGTCAAGGTGATGGGCGTACCCGGCTTCACTCCGGGACGTAAGCTGAAGCGGAACAAGCCCAATGTATCGGACGTCCCTTCGCTCATCGAGTCACCAGCCGCAGCCGTGACGTGCACGTCCGGGATGGGCATCTGTTTTCTCGGATCGCTATCCGCTGTCAGCACGGCGCCTACGATGACCGTTTCGTGCGAAGGGCGGACGCGAAGAGCAAGCAACACCGCCACCGTTAGCATTCCAAATAACAGAACGGCGGACCCAGTAACCGCCGCCACATGCCGAATAGTCACTTTGTGTATCCCGTCCAAATTCTATGACGTAAATACATGGCTCTTGACCATCGAACAATCTGATGAACTTGGGACTCTCAAGGCGTGAATTGCTGCTAACCCTCTCCGCCGCCGGTTTTTGTGCCGCCGCAAAGAAGCAGATCGCGCCGATTCCGTCCGAAACGGTTTCGCCCGAAGACGACCAATTCCTCGACGAACTCGAAAAGGCAAACTTCCAGTTTTTTCTGGAGCAGGCCGATCCCGAAACAGGCCTGGTGAAGGACCGCTGCAACGTCCGGGCCGCCGACGATAGCATCGTCGCAAGCATCGCCTCCACGGGCTTTGGCCTGACTGCTTATTGCATCGGCCACCAGCGCGGTTATCTTTCGCTTGCTGATGCCCATGAACGAGTCATTCGGGTGCTCAGTTTCCTTTGGGAGCGAATGCCCACCCATCGCGGATTCTTCTACCATTTCGCCAACATCAAGACCGGCGAGCGCATATGGGATTCTGAAGTTTCGTCCATCGATACGTCCATACTGCTCTGCGGAATTACCACCTGCCGCGAGCATTTTAAACACCCTGAAATCGCCCGTCTAGCGGACGCTATCTTCGACCGTGTGCAATGGCGATGGCTCTCCGAAGATACTTCGTTACTGCCGCAAGGGTGGTCACCCGAGACGGGCTTTCTGCCCTATCGCTGGGATCTCTACAGCGAATTGATGATGATTTACCTGCTCGGACTCGGATCGGTGGCGCATCCTCTTTCGGTTGAGACGTGGACCGCCTGGAAGCGCACCCCGTTTGAGTACGATGGCATCGATTACATTGGCTCTTTCGCACCCTTGTTTGTGCACCAATATTCTCAGGCCTGGTTCGATTTTCGGGGCCGCCGCGATCAATACGCCGACTACTTCATGAACTCAATTCGAGCCACCGAAGCCCACCGTTTGTTCTGTATCGAACTTCACAAACAATTTCCCGACTACAGCAATGACTTGTGGGGTATCACGGCATCCGATTCCGAACACGGCTACGTTGTGTGGGGCGGCCCGCCGGCCATGGGGCCGATTGATGGAACGGTAGTTCCCAGTGCGTCCGCTGGATCACTCCCATTTCTTCCGCAAGCGACTTTGCGTGTACTCAAATCCATCAAAGCCGGCTACGGCGCGAAAGCCTGGTCCCGTTATGGCTTTGTTAACGCGTTTAATCCGCTGAAGAACTGGTACGACCATGATGTCGTCGGAATCGACACCGGTATCACCATGCTGATGGCGGAAAACTTGCGTACGAGCTTCGTTTGGGACACCTTTATGAAGAGCCGTGAGGCCCAAAGAGGTTTCGCCCGCGCCGGATTCAAACGCTACGACGCTTCCTATCTCGCCGAGCAGCAGACGCTGGAAGCGCGCACGCGCTGAAACGTGTCTCGAAAGGCGGTAGTCTACAGACAGAGGAACAAAAGTGCGAATCTTATCATCTTCGATTTTGGTTTTAGGTTTGTGTTTGGCGCCGGTAGCTCTGAAAGCTCAGAGTTCCGATGAAATTCAGCAGGCTCAACAGGCGCTGAAAGACAAAGGATTTGATCCGGGAGCGGTGGACGGCGTGGATGGACCGAGAACCAGAGCCGCGATTCGTGAATATCAGAAGCAGCAGAACTTAGCTCCAGATGGCCGTCTTGGACCTCAGACTTTGGACACCTTGGGAGTGAAGCAGGGAACCGCGAGCACCAACATGCACGAAGCGGGTACAAACCTGAAGCACTCCTACAAGAACGGCGGAAAGGAAATTGGCGAAGGCAGTAAAGAACTCGGCTCCGACGTGAAGCACGGGGAAGTCGTGGACGGCGCCAAGCAATTTGGCAAAGGCATCGGGCATGGAGCGAAAGATATCGGCGTGGGCACCGGTCATGCGGCGAAGAACGCCGCGAAAGGCGTGAAGAACGCCGTCACCCACAACAAAGACACCGACGAAAAGTGAGGTGAAACACTATGCATCGAAGCAGAATTCTGCTGACGGCAGTTACGAGCACGGCATTTTGCCTGTTGCCAATCGGCGGGATGGCCTTCGGACAAGGTACACGCACGGAGCCAACGGGTCCGCCGACTAACCCGGGGGTGCCGGGGGCTCAGGGGCCGGCCAATCCGACCACCCTGCCCGATAACACGATGCCGAACGCGATGCCGACCAAGGTGGACGATAAAAAGTTTCTCAGGGACGCTGCCATGGGCGGGATGCTTCAGATGGAGCTTGGAAAACTAGCAACCGAGAAGGGATCCAGCGACGAAGTAAAGCAGTTCGGCCAGAAGATGATCGACGACCACGCCAGGGCCAGCGACCACCTGAAGCGAGTAGCCGCTAGAGAAAATGTGGCGCTCCCGGATTCGCTGGATTCCAAGCATCAGTCCCGTATCGATAAGTTATCTAAACTGTCCGGTCCCCAGTTTGATAAGGCTTACATGAAAGACCAATTGAAAGACCATGAACAGGACGTCCGCGATTTTCAAAACGAATCGCAGAACGGCTCCGATCCGGGCGTGAAGCGATTTGCCTCCAAGACCCTGCCGATGCTGCAGGAACATTTAGAGATCGCCAAGAACGTTCGCAAAGACAACCAAGAACGAGGGCAAGTAGCGGACCCATCATCTCTGGGTTCAAAATAAAAACTCCCGCGTAGTTGTTTAGACTACGCGGGAGTTTTATTTACTCGCTTCGAGGCTAGAAGTAGAAGCGGAGCGAGAGTTGGAGGTTGCGGACATCATCCGTTTTTCCGGTGATCTTGCCGAAGGTGGAAGCGTTCGTCGGATCGTTGCCTACGCCGCCCCAGTTCGGGTGGTTGAATGCGTTGAATGCTTCGGCCCGAAACTGAAAGCCGAAGCGCTCGGTAATGGCAAACTTCTTGAACAACCCGAGGTTCCAGTTGTTAAAGCCGGGATTGTAGATAGTGTTACGAATACCGTTCTGTAGAACGAAGGTACCCTTGGCAGGCGCCGTGAAAACCGGTGAACCGTTAGGCTCTTGTACATTGACCCAATAAACAGATTGGGATCCGGGATTTGCACTAGCCGTGTCGAACTGCTTCGTGTAATAAATCGGCCCGTTTACAGCCCAGAATTGGCCACCGCCGGACATGCTGCCGTCCTGTCCAACCCCGGCGTAATCGTTGTTTTTGGCGATGCTGGTAGGTGTTCCGGTCTGGGCTTGGAAGATACCGCTGATTTGCCATCCTCCAAGGACCTTGCTCACCAGATTGCTTTGTTTGCGAAGGAATGGCAACTCATATAGGAAGTTCGTGATCAGAATATGGCGGACATCGAAATCGGAGGGCCCCCAAAGGTTATGAGCGTCGTAGGTGTCCGGTATGATGTTACGCTGATCGGAACCGTCGTCCGAGCTAAATCCGTATGTGTAGGAAACTCCGAACTGGTAGCCTTGCGAAAAGCGCTTGTTCCAAGAGAGTTGGAACGAGTTATAACGGGAGCTCGCGACGTTGTCGGTCTCGCGAACGGAGTTATAGCCCTGATACGGCCGGACTGCGTCGAGAACCGAACCTGGGTTTGCAGTAACGGCTCCGATCGTTGGCTGATTAATATTGGCTTCGCGCTGTAAATGAAGACCCCTGCGTCCCACGTAAGCCACGGAGAGCACAGAGTTGCCTGGCAGTTCACGCTCAACTGTGAAGTTCCAGTTCCACGCCGAAGGATTCTTAAAAGCGCGGCTCTGGGTGGTCACCGTTAAGGGAAGAACGTTAGTCCCAACGCCGCCCGGGTTATCGGCGTTGCCAAAACTCACGTTAGCGGTCGGCTGATAAGGTGGATTGCCCCCAAGGAAAACAGAGTCGCTGACGCCCAGGCGGGTAAAGAACTCTCCCCCTCCAACGCGGAGGACGGTCTTGCTGTCCAATTGATACGCGACACCAACGCGAGGCTGAATCTGACCCCACTGAATATTCGAATAATAGGGAGGGTATTTGCCGCCTCGAAACAGGTAAGTGAGCGAGGGGTCGGTCGCTTCTGGAAAGCGGCCCTTCGCGGAGCTTGGGAAACCATCTCCGGGGATTACCATTCCGTTGTAACGGTCTCCACCGCCAACAATAATGTGTCCGGCGCCTGGGCCGCTAGCAATGGTAGTCACCGCCTTTGATGGATCGTAAAGCGTGGGATCGAAGACAATCATGTTGCCCCAGAGAGCTTTGTAAGGAACGACAACCGTGTAGCGGAAACCGTAGTTGATGGTCAGCTTCTCGTTTACTTTCCATGAATCCTGGGCATAAGGCTCATAGCTACTGCCCCGGAACACAGTGAACGCACGCTGGCCGAGTTCCGAGTAGCTATCAAATAGACCAAGCGCCGCATTCGAAATCGCGTTGCCGGTATTGGGGAAGCCAGAGCGGGTATCCGTGAACGAAAACTGACCGTTCTGGTTGTTTGTACACGTTGGGCAGGCACTGACGTTAATTTCGTCGTTATCGTTCTCGCCCGAACGCTCGAAGTAGAAGCCGAACTTCATCGTGTGACTGCCTTTAACCCACGTCAAGCTGTCTGTAATCGTATAGATGGGTCCCGAGGAGTGTGAAGGATATGGGCCGCCATTCAAACCATTCAGACCGGTGATGTTTGCGGTCGGAATACGAGTCGGGATCAGTTTTCCTTGCGGGAAGATATACGGATAATTGATGCCCGCTTTCGTGCGGTCGAAAAAGTGAGCCGTGTCCACGGGGATGTATACGTCGTCGAGACTCACGGTAGCGAGCGTTTCATTCACCAGTGTCGGACTGATGGTCCAGACGTAGTCGAGCGAGTTCGTCTGGTTAGGCCGAATGAAATACTTCGGCGTTTCCGTAGGCGTGCCGTCGAGCGGTTGATACTCGAAGAAGCTGTAGTTATTGCGCCGGA
>JALYVD010000132.1 GCA_030853405.1 Acidobacteriota bacterium
GCTTTAAGGCTTGCTTCAGAATGAATCGGACCGGTTTCGCCGCCGGTTCGTTATGCCCGGCACGATTTGCAAGCGCCCCCTCATAACCTTCGATCATCTGCTCCAATATGTGAGCCGTCGTGACTCCGGGCAGGTCCGAGCCTCGGGCAGCCGTGGCCAACGACAGTGCCAGCCGGATCAGATCGTGGGCCGGATTGCCAATTACCGTCTGATCCAAGTCTCTGATCTGAATCTCCACGTTCCCATCGGTATCCGCGACTGCCCCAGATTTCCCACGTGGCAGTCGCCACAGATCCATACCGGAGGTCCATCCGGCAGGCATTTCCGGCCCGACGTTCCCAGCCATTCGTAGAATTTCACGGTGCTACCGCGAACATAGGCGTGCGCCGAGCGAGCCATCTTCAATTTGCGGCGCTCGTCCAGAATCGCCTTACGGTCTTCCGGCTTCAACTTAGGCGGCTTCACTTTCATCAGCCTAATAATACCGGGAGAGATCGATTTGCAACAATCGCGTCGCAGGTGCTCAAGCTGAAAGTTTTGCTATCTTCACAGCATGTCCACAATGCGCGATGAGATTCGGCAGCAACCCGCTACCATCGAGCGCACGCTGAAATCGGAATGGCGCCGCGCCGAAAGCCTTCGAAAGCACTTTCAGCAACACCCGCCAAGCTTCATAATTTTGGCCGCCCGGGGAACCTCCGACAACGCCGCGCAATTCGGGCGCTATCTGCTTGAAATCACCACCGGAATTCCGGTTGCCCTGGCCGCGCCTTCGGTCTCGACGCTGTATGGTTCACAGCTTCGCCTTGAGAACGCAGCCGTGGTCGCCATCTCGCAGTCTGGCGAATCGACGGATACTAACATCGTTCTCGAACATGCGAAAGCCTCGGGCGCTTTCACAATCGGCATCACGAATGAAAGCGAAAGCAGTCTCGCCCGGCTTGCCGAGCACGCGTTCCTCGTCCGCGCAGGCAAAGAAAAGAGCGTTGCGGCTACCAAAACCTATACCGGTCAGGTTCTGTGCTTTTATTTGCTGGCTTACGCGTTGGGCGCTCCGATCAAACTAGAATCGCTACAGCAGTTGAGTGAATCAACCGCGGCAGCGCTCAAGCTTGAGGACGAAATCCTGAATCGGGTGGAACGCTATTGCTTCATGAACCACGCCGTATGTATTGGCCGCGGTCTGAATTATTCGAATGCGCTTGAGTTTGCGTTGAAATTGATGGAGACGTGCTACGTCGTGGCAGAACGGTTTTCTTCCGCCGACCTGCTGCATGGGCCAATCGCCATGCTCGAAGCTTCGTTTCCGGCATTTGTGTTTTGCCCGCCGGGCGTGACGTGGAATCCGATGTGCGAACTGCTCGACAAGCTGCGTTCCATCGGAGCCGAAACGCTGTTAATCACGGATCGCAGCAACAAAGCGGCACGAACTGTGGCGGGTCAAACGGGAGAACCACTGACGATTCCCGCCGCCCTCGCGCACAAAGGGCCGCTTCCAGAGGATGTTTATACACCTATCCCGTATGTCATCCCCGCACAGTTATTTGCGGCGAGCCTCGCTGAAGTGAAACGCCTCAATCCGGACCGTCCGCGGACGTTAAACAAGGTCACGCAGACCCTATGACGGGAAACCGCTTGCTCACGCGCGCGGCTCCGACGGAGTTACTTACGCGCGCCGCGAGTAGTGCCCTTCAGCGACGACTGTCTGCGTTTCGCATCCTTGCGCTTCGGCTTTACAATCTTGAAGGTTCCGCTACCCAGGTATTGCGCCTCGTAGACATTCTTCTTCTGTTCGATGTTCGCCGATGCCGCGTGCGGCGCTTTGCTGCTGATGCTCAACGTGTTCTCTGCCATGAAACTCCTAGAATCTATTAGTTTAGCGGATCAGTCGGAAAATTACGAAAAGGAGTACTAGTCCGCATGATGCAATGGCCTTCCGTTGAGGGAAGCCCGATTCCGCTCGGGGCGAGTTGGGTGGAGCGTGAGCAGGCCTTCAATTTCGCCATCTATTCCGCTTCGGCAGGCTCGGTGCGCGTGCTCTTCTTCAGCGAAGACGCGCTGTCCCATCCCGTTTTCACCTTTGATTTCGACTTCCGGCGTAACAAGACGGGACGGGTTTGGCACGCGCGCATTCCTGTCTCGCTGCTGGGGGATGCACGGTATTACGCCTACTCGATGGATGGCCCGCAGGCTTCCTCGACAGCCTTTCCGCTTAATTCATTCCGCCCGAATAAGTTGTTGCTCGACCCTTACGCCACATCCGTCATGTTTCCGCCCGGCTTCGATCGATCCGCCGCGTACGGTGAGCAAGCTAACTTCGGGCAGGCGCCGCTTGCAGTCCTGCCGCAACCGGACGAGGAATTCGACTGGGGAACCCATCCCGCTCCACGTCATTTTGGGGATCTGATCATCTACGAAATGCACGTGCGGGGCTTTACGATGAACCCGAACTCCGGAATCGAAGCGGCGAACCGGGGGACGTTCCAGGGTGTGATCGATAAGATCCCATATCTCCAGGAACTTGGCATCACAGCCGTAGAACTGATGCCGATTTATGAGTTCGATGACACGGAGCCCAACTACTGGGGTTACATGCCGCTGAACTTTTTTTCACCGCATCATAGATTCTCGCGTGAGCCTTCGGGGTGCGCCCAGACTTTGGAATTTAAGCGCATGGTGAAGGTACTCCACGAGGCGGATATAGAAGTAATTCTCGACGTTGTCTATAACCACACGGGCGAAGGGAATGAGACCGGGCCGACCTTCAGTTTCAAAGGCATCGACTGCGAGACGTACTACATGGCTTCACGGGATGGCGGCTCGCCCTTTGCGGACTACTCGGGAACTGGCAATACCTTGAACTGTTCGAAGCGCGCGGTGCGGCAATTGATTGTGGATAGCCTTCGTTATTGGGTGCGCGAGATGCACGTCAACGGGTTCAGATTCGATCTGGCCTCGGTGTTCTCGCGCAATTCAGATGGCACGATCAATTTCGACGACCCGCCTATCTTCGGAGAGATTGGCGCAGATCCGGTTCTGGGCAAAGTCCGGTTAATCGCGGAGCCGTGGGAGGGCAATCCGAAATATCCGAATTACGAGTTGGGTGAAGGACGCCGGAGGCCCCGATTCCCCGGTATCGGGTGGCGGCAATGGAACGATCAATTCAGGAACACCGTGCGCCGCTTCGTGAAGGGCGACTCGGGTACGGCGGCCGATCTCGCAACACGTCTGTATGGAAGCGCAGACTTCTTTCCGGATTCGATTGAAGAATCATGCCGCCCGTATCAGAGCCTGAACTATGAGGCCTCTCATGATGGCCTCACGCTGTATGACTTGGTCACTTACACCAGCGCCGATAGCTGGAACTGCGGGTCTGAAGGCGATACGGATGCGGACGACGCAATCATGGCTCTTCGCAAACGGCAAGTGAAGAATTTCGTTGCGTTGCTGATGCTTTCGAATGGCACGCCGATGTTCCGGGCGGGCGATGAGTTTCTTCAGTCGCAGGAAGGAGAAACGAACCCATATGCCATAGACGGCTCGCTGACCTGGCTCGACTGGAGCCGGTTGCCTTTGCACGCCGACGTGTTCCGCTTCTTTTCGAAGATGATCGGCTTCCGCAAACAACACGCGTCCATCGGAAGATCCACTTTTTGGCGGGAAGACATTCGTTGGTTCGGGGTTACCGGAGAAGCGGATTTCGGATGGGACTCGCACACGCTCGCTTATTTTCTAAGCGGCGCGCGGGAGAGCGACAAAGACCTGTACGTAATGATCAACAGCTTTTGGAAACCGCTGCGGTTCCATATACAGGAACCGGGGAATTGGAGCCGTGTCGTCGATACGTCTTTGGAAAGTCCGGCTGATTTCCAGGACGAAGCGGTTGCGGCTGTATTGGCGGATAGTTTCTATCTTGTTCAGCCGCGTTCCATCGTAGTGCTCGTTAAGTGAGAGCTAGTCGAGCGCCTCGGGTTCGATCTCGGCCTTTTCGCCCTTCGCCCGTTTTTCCCAGTACTTGTTGACCCAAGCTTCCCAACTCTTTCCAGCAGCAGGATCGCGGTCGCTGAACACGAGGCCGGCGATATCGGAGTAGGCAACATTCTGGCGTGGGCTACCGTCGGCTGGGAGAATTCTTACAAGCGAATCGGACAAACTCTTGCCCTGGCGGCGGTCGTACAAATATCCGTCTACGATCTGGCCATTCTTGCGCGTGATCTTAACGTCGCCGCGATAGTCAAAGGCCTTTTCTAAAGCGCCGCGCAACTCATTTTCGTCTTCAATAGAAGGAACCCAGCCCTGCAAGCGCTCGTGGATAAAGCCGGGCGCTACTTCCAGTTCGTCGGGATTTATAACGGGCTGCGTCATGCCTGACCCTCTTCGGCGGCTCGAATCTGAACCAGAGGATTGTGAGAATGAACCGGCGTTGCGGTCTCGTTCAGCAGAGCCAGCGCTTCCTTGTCGTTATAGCGGCTGAACAGGGCTGCGCGCGCCATTGAGAAGAAGCCGCGTATCGACCCAAATCCATAGTCGTTAGCCGACGCTTCATAACCGCTGTGTACCATGCAGTTCGCGCATTTTGGATTGCCGGATTCGGTGCCGTAATTTGCCCATTCCGTCTCGGCGATCAGCTCGGAAAACGTATCGGCGTAGCCGTCCTGCAAAAGATAGCAGGGCTTTTGCCATCCGAACACGTTGTAGGTCGGCATGCCCCAGGGCGTGCATTTGAATTGGCGGTGGCCCATCAGGAACTCGGCAAAAAGCGGAGACATGTTGAACTTCCACGACGCTTTGCGGTTCGAAAGGATCGCGCGGAAAAGGCGCCGGATGCGAGCCCTACCCAAAAAATGCTGCTGGTCCGGAGCTTTGTCGTAGGAGTAACCGGGCGAGAGCATCATGCCTTCTACACCCAGGTTCATCATGTCGTCGAAGAAACGCCGCACGCTGTTCGGCTCGGCTCCATCGAAGAGCGTAGTATTTGTCGTGACGCGAAAGCCCGCCGCAAGCGCCGCTTTAATTCCACGTACGGCGATGTCATAGCCGCCTTCACGACACACTGAAAAGTCGTGATGATCGCGCTCGCCATCTACGTGAACAGAGAAGCTGAGGTACTTGCTCGGCTTAAACAGATGCAGCTTTTCTTCCAGCAGCAGGGCGTTTGTGCAGAGGTAAATGTACTTCTTGCGCGCGACTAGCCCTTCGACGATTTCAGCGATTTGCGGGTGCATCAACGGTTCGCCACCGGGAATCGACACCATGGGCGCTCCACACTCGTCCACCGCTTTGAAGCACTCTTCAGGCGTGAGTTGACGCTTCAAAACATGGGCCGGATACTGAATCTTGCCGCAGCCGGCGCACGCCAAATTGCAGCGGAACAGCGGTTCCAGCATCAACACCAGCGGGTACTGCTTGCGCCCGGACAGCTTCTGTTTCAGCACGTAAGAACTTACGCGCCACATTTGGGATACTGGAACGCTCATATAGAAAACGCGAACACGAATTCGCTTTCGCTATTTGCAATAATAACATCACGGATGACAGTGATTCAGCCACGGCGCAAGCCAGTGCAGCAACGCAGCCTTCAGAATGTCGAGAAAATTCTTAAGGCTACCTCGCGAGTTCTCGGGCGGCAGCCGCTTGCCGAGGTCACAACCACTCAGATCGCGCAGGAGGCGGGCATTTCGATCGGCGGTTTGTATCGATTCTTTCCCGATAAGCAGGCGCTGATCGACGCCGTAGCGATTCAGCGAATAGACGATTTCGCCGAGCAGTTGAATCTCGAGTTGCTGTTGAGTACGCCGACAGATCCGCTTTCGTTATTGTCCGAAATCGTTGACCGTTATATTCAGTTCCTCGATGCGCATCCAGACTTCCGGCAAATCGCGCTGGGCCGGTATGTCAGCGCGACCGCACGAGAGAAACATGTCACCGCCAATACGGGGATCACCGGGATTGTCCGGCGATTTTTAGTTGAGCAGTTTGGCGGGTCTTTGCCGCGTGAACTCGATTTGCGGTTAACGATTGCGAATCAGGTCGGTGAGAGTTTAATCACGTTCGCCTACGAGCAAGAGGATTCGGAGAAGCGGAGAGAAGTGATTGAGGAGATGAAGCGGTTGCTGGCGGCTTATTTGTTTTCGGGTAACGAGTAGGATCGACGAAAGGCCACAAACAGCCAAGCCAACAAGAAGCAAAACTCCCGATCCAGGTTCCGGACTAGCTACAAGGTCCGGTGCGCTCAGCGTCCCGGCGCCGGAGGTTGTATAGGAAGTCGGATAGATAAATCCACCTCCATTGAGCGTCCCGGACACTTTCGCGAATTGGCCTGTGCCGCCGGTGAACATCAATGCTTGCGTGAAAGGGCCGCTGAAGGTAATAAGCGAAACGTTCACGTCGTCCTCGTGCAAATTCCCGAAGGCCGTGTCGCCGCCCGGAAAAACCATCGTGAATGTACCGTAATTTTGAAGCGTGGTTAAATTGATGTCATTGTGTGTGTCGAAAACAACCCCTCTCCAGCCGCTCACAGAACCGGAAGCAACGCCGTCGGCGGTCAGGAAACCGTTTGCGATGACTTCGTTTTGAGCGCTGCCGGTAAAGCTGTAAGTCGCCGCAATCGTATCTCCAAATAGCGGCTCGCCTCCGATGAGAACCCAGGCAAGAAGCGCAATGTTCCAAATAGATTTCATCGTTCCACCCCTTTGACGTTTTATTGAGTGTGCGCAAAGCATCGCTCGAAGTCGAGTTTTGCGCCTGCGTCGCTAGTTGGCAATGCCGTGGTGCGGGCATTTATGTGACATTTTTCTGACATAGCCTAAACCAATGAAGCAGCGAGCTTTGCACCCACACTTCCGAGTGGCGTCCAGCGTGTTACAGTGTCATGGATCACAGGATGGAAGCCAGACCCGGCGAGCAACGCGTTACATTCGGGGATTATGCTTTCGACCTCGGTTCGGCGATCCTGTTTAAATCCGGCAACTGGATAAGAGTTCCCGATCAATCGTTGAAAGTGCTCGCGGCGCTGCTCGAAAAGCCGGGCGAGATAGTTACTCGCGAGGAATTATCCCGTCGCCTCTGGCCGAATGGCACGCACGTTGAGTTTGAACAGGGGCTGAACTCCGTCATCAAAAGATTACGGATTGTCCTTCTAGACTCTTCGGCGGCTCCGCAGTATATCGAGACCCTACCAAAGCGCGGCTATCGCTTCATCTATCCTGTCCAGCAAGCGCCACCGGCTTCCGCGAACGGAGAACTGTCCACTCGGAAACCTCTACATCGAAGGGTCATTCTGCTTGCACTTCTCTTCATTTCAGCAGGGGCGGCGATTGTGTATCAACGGTTCTCTCGCCCGGCCCAGGATCTCCCGGTGCTTTCTCAAAGCATTCGGATCGTTTCCGATCCGTCTGGTGCAACAGTCTTCTGGCATCCCTACGCCGATCTGAAATCGCCTTGGCGGCTTCTCGGAAAAACTCCGCTAGAAAACGTTTGCCTAAGCGCTGGTGCAGTTCGCCTGCGTTTAAGCAAGCCCGGCTATACGGACCTTGAGATTGCCGCTTCAGAGTTTAGATCTCAGTTACACATGCAGCCCACCGGCACGCAACCGGGCATGGTTCACATTCCCGCCGGCCCGCTTTTTGCCCAGTATTCCGGCCTCGGCAGGTTAGGCCCGATAACTCTCAACGACTTCTGGATCGACCGCACCGAGGTTACTAACTCGGAATATCAAAAATTCGTGAACGCCCGCGGCTACAAAGACCCACGCTATTGGAAATTTCCATTTGTAGAAAACGCCCGCGCCTTAACGTGGAAGGAAGCGGTGGCGAAATTCACCGATCAGACCGGGAACGGTTCACCCGCAGGCTGGTCGGCGGGCTCTTATCCAACCGGACAACGCGATTTCCCGGTCTCTGGAGTGAGTTGGTACGAAGCGGCAGCTTACGCTAACTTCGCGGGCAAAGCGCTCCCCACCGTTTATCAATGGTTTCGCGCGGCACACACGGACGATAGCGTATTCTTGATTCCGTTCAGCAACTTCAACGGACACGGTCCCGTACCGGTTCAAAGCCGAGGCGGCTTGGGCTCGTTTGGCGTCTTCGACATGGCCGGGAACGCCCGCGAATGGTGCCTCAACGAATCCGCCGGTATGAGATTCATTCTGGGAGGCGCCTGGTCCGATCCTACTTACATGTTTACGCGCGGGCAAAAGCTTCCAGGTTTGGATCGTTCCCCGCTCAACGGCTTTCGCTGTATCAAGTCCGCCGAGTCCATCGCGCCGCAACCACAACTCGCCGCGCCGATTCCGCCCTCGGATTCCGGCAGCTTGGCCTCGATCCCCGCCTCTGACGAGGTTTATAAGACCTCCCGATCCTTATATGCGTCTGATCGCGCGGATCTGCATCCCAAGCTTGAATCCGTCACAGAGACAGAAATGTGGCGGCGCGAGAAGGTGCGCTTCGGGAACGGCTACCCGAATCAAGAGACGGGCGCTTACTTGTTTCTACCAAGACAGGGGCGGCCTCCTTACCCGTGTGTGATCTTCGTGCCGAGCAGCGATGTTTTTCAAGCTAGATCGGGGGACACGATTCAACCCGAGGATTATCTTCTGAGTAGCGGCAGAGCCATCATCTACCCCATTTTTTGGGGCACATTCGACCGCTTTGTAAGTCTGCCGTCAGACCCCGCCAATGCCGGCTATCCGAGCCCGATGTTTATCAGGGAAGCCTTGATCGCATGGAAAAAAGACCTCGGTAGAACCCTTGCGTACCTTGCGACCCGCAAAGACATTGGCCCTATCGGTTATCTGGGCGTGAGCACGGGCGCTGAATTCGCACCAGTTTTATTGGCCGGAGAGGAGCGCGTTAAGGCCGCAGTCCTGCTCTCCGGAGCCATGCCCGTCCAAATGAAACTGATGCCGGAATCGAATCCTGTAAATTTCGCACCCCGTATGAAGACACCCGTATTGATGCTTAATGGAAGGTATGACTCCATTTTGACTCCCGATGCGCAGGAGTCGATGTTTCGATCCCTGGGAACTGTCGCGCCAAACAAATCGCACGTGCTGGTCAATAGCGGTCATAGCGTTCTTGCTCCGGAGGTGCGGAACCAAACCATCCACCAAACACTGCATTGGTTTGACCGCTACCTTAGCTCACGAACAACTTCAGAACCACAACCGTGAGAAGCTGTGAAGAAATCGGTGGTCCAGCCACTTGCTCACACGCGCGGTTTTGTAAGATGCTGCAATCATTGGACCAGCGCAACAGAACCACGACCGTGAGGAAGTGGCTGGCGCTAACTATCGAACCACCCGCTCCCTGGAACCTTGTGACGCCGGGCCGCTGTCTCATCAAGCTCAATTCCGAAGCCAGGCTTTTCATTCGGCGTCACAAACCCATGCCGGAAAAACGACGATGTACCGCCTTCGATTAGATCGTGAAAGAACGGCACGTCGTGCGCGTGGAATTCACAGACCGTGAAGTTCGGAACCGTAAGAGCCAGATGCGCACTCGCCATCAGTGCCAGCGGACTGCCTATCATGTGAGGCGCGAAAGGTTTGTTCGCGGTATGCGCCATGTCTGCTATTTTCCGAGCCTCCGCCAGTCCACCGGCTTTCTGCAAATCCGGCGTAATCACGTCGCATAGATCCTCACTGATCAGGCGGCGAAAGCCTTCCCGCAATTGCAAATTCTCGCCCGTGGCGATGGGAGTGCTTGTGTGGTGGCGCAGGTAGCGGAGACCGGCTTCATCTTGCGGCGGAACCGGATCTTCCAGCCACATCAACCGGCAAGATTCCAGTTCCTTCGCAACTTGCAAAATCTCATTCGGGCGGTAGCGCCAGTGGGCGTCGAAAGCGAGACCCACATCCGGCCCGACCGCCTCCCGGATACTGTGCGCGAGCGTTGCCATCCAGTCGATATCACGTGAAGTTATCGCGTAGCCAGTCGAAGAACTGAAGTGCGTATCGGGCAAGTCCAGATCGAACTTCAGCGCCGTGTACCCGAGCGCCGCCATCTCCCTGGCGCGGTCCGCGCTAGTCACGAGGACCTCTCCTCCGGGTGCAACATCGTTGACGGGCTGAAGCAGAGCGTTCAAACTCTCCAACGCGCCCGCTGCATGGCAATCCAAATACAGCCGAACTTCCTCCCGAAACTTGCCGCCCAGCAACTGGTACACGGGCAGGCCGCAGTGCTTTCCTTTCAAATCCCAAAGCGCACCTTCGATACCGGTTATAGCGTTCCAGACGATGCCGCTTAACGACCCCGCACCCGAGGAGGCCCAGCGCATTTTTTCGACGAGATGTTCGATGTTGCGGTAGTCCTCACCTTTAAGGAGTTCACCGAGTTCTCTAACGATCGCGGTCAGGCCGGGTGCAAAAAAGCATTCGCCCGTTCCATAGCCGCCGTCCGCGTAGACGCGTACATAGGTCCAAAGGAAATTCGCCTGGACAACCGCAGTTTCTATTTTGAGGATGCGGGGCACTTTGTCTACTCGTGAGCGTTCTTCTGCGCGACGATCTCCCAACTCAGGCTATCCGCTCCGGGATCGGGACTGAAGGCAGCTACTATCTTTTCCATCAGATGATCGTTTTTCCTGGCGCTTAGAATCACGGACTTTATTTCCAGCAAACCTGGAAGCTTGGTGGCCTCGGTTCGAACGGAGCAGACCACCAGATCGGTCTCGGCGACGGCGCTCACCAACAGTTTGCGTAGGCGGCTTTCCTCGCCGGCTTTGCAGGTGAACTGGAAGAGGTAATGGGTCTCCGCCTCGGCAATCTGTTTCACAGTGCCCATCATCTTGTGCGAAATCGGACGCAACGCAAGATTGGCAAACAAAATGACTCCGCTGGCAATGACGGCCTCTTTCAACAGGCTTGCGCCGCAAAGGCTTCCAATCGCCGCCGAGCACCACAAGGTAGCCGCTGTGTTGACACCCCGGATGGTCAGCCCTTCGCGTAAAATCGCGCCGCCTCCAATGAATCCGATCCCCGAAACGATTTGCGCGGCGACGCGAAGATCCCCCTTGACACCGCTCAGTGGAGCTAATAATACGAAAAGCGCCGCTCCGAGTGCGACCAACGTATTCGTTCTCAGGCCGGCGGCGCTGTTTCTCCACTGACGTTCGAAGCCAATAATCGCTCCCAGGAACAGGGCCGCAAGAAGCGATTCGCAGAAATCAACGAGGGTTAAAGGTTGCACTTGCTCTGTTCAGCAAAGATATCAACTCATTCGCCTACGGCTGGCAGAAGTACTTCCTCTTCGGTTTCCCATGACCGGATCGGCACCAGTTTGGGGCGCTTCTCCGTTAGATGCAGCCCGTTCAGTTTGCGATAGGTTGGACTCGTGCTCCACAGTTCTTCGTGAGTACCGACCGCCTCCACGCCGCCTTCCGTGAAGACCACCACCATATCCGCTTTCCGGACGGTGGACAAGCGGTGGGCAATGATGAAGCAGGTGCGTTCTTTAGTTAAGTTATCGATGGCGGTCTGAATCAGCCGTTCGCTCTCGTTGTCGAGATGGCTGGTGGCTTCATCGAGGATCAAAATTCTCGGATTGCGCAGGATGGCGCGGGCGATACCGATTCTCTGCCGCTCGCCGCCCGAAAGCTTCATGCCGCGCTCGCCAACTTGCGAATCGTAGCCGCCGTCGCAGCGGAGAATAAATTCGTGCGCCTGGGCCAATCGCGCGGCGTCTTCCACATCGGCCCGGGTGACTCCCTCCAGGCCGTAAGAAATGTTGTCGCTGATGGAGCGGGAGAACAGTTCGACTTCCTGCGGGACAACCGAGATCTGCTGGCGAAGACTCTCCTGCGTTACGTCTCGGAGATCCTTGCCGTCCACCAAAATGCCGCCCTCTTGGGGATCATAAAGACGCTGCAATAAGTTCACCAGCGTACTTTTCCCGGCTCCGCTGGGACCTATAAGGGCGACGGTCGATCCCGCTGGTACCCGCACGTTTACGTTCTCTAGCGTCCACCGGTCAGAACCCGGATATTTGAACGATAAATTCTGGAACTCGACCGAGCTGTCCGCCCCGTGCAGCCGGCGTGCGCCGGGAGCGTCGAGAATCGTTTGTTTCTCGTCGAGAATTTCGAACAGCCGCTCGGCCCGCGACAGATTTCGCCGCAACTTAGGAAGAATGATCGACAAACTCGATATCGGGCCGTACACCATATCCTGCATAGCGATGAAGAGGACGTAATCGCCGATGGTGCACTGATGCGTCAGGACGAGATAGCCGCCGAAGCCGATCACGCCAACCCGACCCGCGGTAGCGATAAAAGATTGGGCGTTCTCGACGTAGGCCCAAAGCCTCTCGCCCTGGTAATGCTTGTTGCGGGCAAAGCTTAATAATCCGCGCTGTGTGCGAGACTCGTTCACTTCTTGAGCGAATTTCTTTACGGCGCGAACATTGCTCGCGATATCGTACGACTCTTTCGTAACCGCTTCGAACGCGGTGTTCACTTCGCCTTCATAGGTGTGGAGGCGTTTGCCCATCCGGCTGATCGCCAGTACGTAAGCGGGAAGCGGCAATGAGACGATCAAGGCGATCCAAGGATTTTTCAAAATTAGCGACGTAAGGACGCCGACCACCACCAGAATTGGCGGTACCAGGTTCTGCCCGAGAATCTCATAGAGAACGGTATAAATAGCCGTGCCCCCACGATCGAGCGCTCCCACCACTTCGCCCGTATTTACCGAGCCGTGATAGGCCGTGTCGAGTCTTAGAAAATTGGCGAATGCAGCGTTCTTTACCTCGTCTTCGCACTGCGAGGCCGCTCGCAGCAGCCGGTAATTGTAGAAGGAACGGAGAATGCGGGTGGCCCCAGTCGCCAGAAAAATCCCCGCCGCAGCCACAATCAGAACGCGAATCGAGCCGCCTTCCTTCGTCTGAAGCGTGCGAATGATTCTGTCAATCAGGCCCTGGGTCAGGAACGGTACGGCGATATCTAGACCCGCCGCAATCAGGATCAGGCAGGTCAAACCGGCCAGCGTTCGGCGATAACGGCCGAGCAATGAAATGACTTTCCAGCCCAGCCATTTCGTTTGAGTTTTTACAGCAGCATCTGCCATTCGATAACGGAAGTGCTGCGCGCCATGTAGTCCTCTCAAAAAAAGGAGGTAGAAATCCTCTCGGCGTCTTCAAAAGTCTTGAAATCGTCCAGACGGCCGCACCGGAGCCCTATTTCTTCTCGACTATATTGCTGCCAAACATGAACCCAATCTCAGCCATCGCCCGAGGCTGGTTTTGATTCATGCCCATAGGACCGAATCCGTCCCCCGGCGCGTAGCTGGCCGCGTGAACCCAGGAAAGGTCACCTCGCACGAAGAAGCCCCCGTGTTGAACGGTCGGGGTTAGTGTCACCGACGCGCCACCGCTGCCGGGACCGTATATCAGGTTCTCACTTTGCTGAGCGGCGCTCCCCGAGCTCGCGATGTACTCGCCGCGCCCGGCCAGCGAAAACCCGTGGCTGAAGGCGCGGCTCACCAGTACCGCACCACCATTGGTCGATGCGCCCTTCACGATGCCGATCTTCAGGTTGGTGGGTACGTCGGTGTATTGCCAGTAGGGTTGGAGGATCCATTCCCCTTTCGTATAGGTATAGATCACGTTGTAAATACTTCCGTCATTTTGCAGAGGGTTGGCAAGAGTTGTATAGCCCGTCCGACCCAGGTTTCCACCCGCCACGAACGCCAGGCTGTGCGGCCCGTTCGCGTAGGCTAGAGTACCCGACAGCCAGGAGTAGCGATTGGAATAGAAGCCGTCGTTCCAACTCAGCGAAGCGGTGAACTTGCCCATGGTCCGATTCACCTGGATTCCCTTACTAACGGCGGGTTCCTGGTTCCACAAAAGACCACGTTCGATGTTCATGTTTTCGAACGTGAACGTGTACTCCGCGCCAATCATCGTTGGCAGCGACCCGATTTCGAAGGACGTGTTCTTGCCAGCCTGAAGTTTCACACAGGCAACCGGTACCGGGCCGTAGAAATCGCTCAGTGTTTTGTCGGTGGCCAGGAATGGCGTCCCCAGAGCCGGGAGAGTGTAGGCGCCCGCCTGTAGATAGAACTGGAACCACCCGTCCGTCTTCTGAATCCAAACCTGCCCGTTACTTAGAGCCGCTTGCGTTGGATTGTCACCCGCGACGTGGTTACCCTGCCACAGGCCAGAGCCAGTGAGAATGCCGTTCACGGCGATCTTGCCAAAAGGCCCGGCATCGAAGGTAAGTGGCGGAATGCCTTGCAGTGGACCAGTGACCGAAGGCGTCGGGAGTACGGCGTGCGCCGCAGGCGTCTGGTCAGCCGGCTTCGCCTGGTCCGGCGTTTGAGTGGCAGGCGCATTCTGCGCACAACAAACCGAAGCTAACCCAAAGCAAAGGGCAATCGCAGCAAGGTCCTTCCGGCGGAATTGCGACTTCATAAGTTTCCTCTTTCGAAAAATGCCAAATACCTGATATGTACTCCGCCATTGCATTAGCTCTCACTTTCCGGCGTTGTGCGTTGTGCTGGTAAGAATGATCACAGCGTTGGCCTACGCTCTCAGATTAGGGCGGTAACACTAAGGAAGTCCTTAACGCCAACTAAGGGTTTTCTAAAGGCTGATTTTAGAGGAGTGCGGCTACTAACGGTCTCCGGCGCCTTTTTGCGTATTTGCGATCCTGGAACGTATGCCCACTCGCAAACTGTCCCGCCGCGGCTTCGGTAAGGGTCTGGGAAGTACCGCTCTGATCTCGGCTATTCCCGTGGCCACGGTTCCGTCTTCCGCCCGGGAGCGCTCCGCTGATAACCCCTATGCCTTTCCCGAGGGTTTCCTCTGGGGCTGCGCGACCGCGGCTTATCAAGTGGAAGGCGGTGCAACTGCAGATGGACGCGGGCCCTCCATTTGGGACAAGTTTTCCCATACTCCGGGCAAGGTCTATCAAAATGAGACCGGCGATGTGGCCGATGACGACTACCACCTGTACAAAGAAGATATTCACCTTCTAAAGGAACTGGGAGCAAAATGCTACCGCTTTTCGGTCTCTTGGCCGCGCATTTTTCCGGACGGTACTGGCAAGCCCAATGAAAAAGGAATCGCCTTCTATGAGCGGCTGGTCGATGAATGCCTTAAGAACGGCATCCAGCCATTCTGTACACTCTTCCACTGGGACCTGCCCCAAGCTCTCCAGGACCGTTTCGGCGGCTGGCAATCCCGCGAGACCTCGAAAGCCTTCGCCGACTACGCCGGTTACGTCGCGGGGCGGCTATCGGACCGCGTTCAGCATTTCTTCACGATGAACGAATTTTCCTCTTTCATCGACCAGGGATACGGAATCGGTACTTTCGCACCAGGCCTGAAACTCTCTCCCGCGGCGCTGAACCAGACCCGTCACAACGCCGTGCTGGCACACGGACTGGCCGTACAGGCGATTCGCGCCAAGGCCAAACCTGGGACCAAGGTGGGACTGGCCGAAAATTTTGCGTGCTGCGTTCCGGTCATCAACACCGAACCGCATATCAAAGCCAGTGCGGAGGCAACCCGGCTGCTGAACGCTCAGTATTTGACCGTCATCATGGAAGGCAAGTACATGGAGCAGTACCTGCACCATGCCAGCGCTAGTGCGCCTAAATTCACCGATGCCGATCTGAAAGTCATCAGCAGCCCCATCGATTTTCTGGGTGCAAATATCTATGGGCCCGTCTACGTCCGGGCCGACAACGGTTCGACTGGATTCGCCGTGGTCCCGAACCCTTCCTCCTACCCTCATATGGCTTCAACCTGGCTTCACTTCGGCCCGGATGCTTTGTACTGGGGGCCTCGCCACGCCGCCCAGATTTGGAACATAAAAGAGCTCTACATCACGGAAAACGGAACCTCTTCCGCCGATGTTTTGACCCCGGACGGGCATGTGTATGACACGGATCGGGTGATGTATCTCCGCAATTATTTGAAGAGCCTTCACCGTGCCGTTTCCGACGGCATTCCGGTCCGCGGGTATTTCCTGTGGAGTCTTATGGACAATTTCGAGTGGGCGGACGGCTACAATCTCAGGTTCGGGATCTACTACGTGGACTTTAAGACGGAGAAACGCTACCCGAAACTGAGCGCCTCTTTCTATCGCGAAACGATCGCTCACAACGCGGTCCAATAGTAAACACGGGGATGAAAATAGTCAGGATTCTTTGGAGCGTCTGCATTGCGATTTTCAGTCCGGTTTTACTGCTGATCGCCGGGTGCATGTTCGCTCTCGAGGATCTGTGCTTCGCCTGCTTCGGAAAGCGCCGACCCCCTGTTAATTCGACGCCGGATCACCGTTCGGCAAGCGTGGTCATCCCAAACTGGAATGGCCGCGATCTTCTGCAAAAGTTTCTGCCGTCCGTCATTGACGCGCTGCGAAGTAATCCGGAAAACGAACTCATCGTCGTGGACAATGCCTCTACTGACGGCAGCGTGGAATTTCTGCGCGAGAATTTCCCTCGAATCCGTGTATTGGCCCAGGAACGGAACCTCGGCTTCGGCGGCGGCTCGAACGCGGGCTTTCAAGCGGCTAAGAACGACGTTGTTGTTCTGCTGAACAACGATATGCGCGTGGAGCCGGATTTTCTCGCTCCGCTTCTCGCACCGTTTGCGGACCCGCTCGTTTTCTCCGTGGCGTGCCAGATATTCTTTTCCGATCCAGCAAAACGCCGCGAGGAGACGGGGTTAACACAAACGTGGTGGGAGCGGGGCCGCTTGCGAGTGAGTCACCGCATCGATCCGGTGGTGGATGTCGCGTTCCCTTGCGCCTATTCGGGGGGCGGCTCCAGCGCCTTCAACCGGCGGAAGTTTCAAGAACTCGGCGGTTTCGATGAGATCTACAAACCGTTTTATTACGAAGACACGGATCTCGGCCATCTCGCTTGGAAACGTGGCTGGAAGGTTCTGTATGAGCCTCGTAGCGTCGTCTTTCACGAACATCGGGGGACGATCGGCAAATCGTTTACGCCCGATTTCATCGAAACTGTCCTTAAGAAGAACCTGCTGCTGTTTTGCTGGAAAAATATCCACAACTGGCGGATGCTGGCGAACCACTTGTTCGAATGGCTCACGGTTTGTATCGGCGGCACATTGACCGCGCATCCCCAGGGGCGCCATGCTTCCTTCGGATTGTTGGAAGCCGTTCTGTCGCTGCCGAAAGCAATGAAGGCCCGCTGGCACGCCCGTGAGTTCGCGTCCGTATCCGATTCCGAGATCTTCCGCCGCCAAAGGGGCAGTTACTACCGCGACCGTTTCGAGACACAAACGCCTGTGTCGGGAAGACTACAGGTGTTGTTCGCGTCTCCTTATCCCATTGAGCCTCCCATACATGGCGGGGCCGTTTTGATGAGACAGACACTGGAGGAACTCGCGCCATTGGCCGACGTTCATCTGGTTTCTTTCGTCGATGAAAAAGCGGATCTGCCAAAACAAGAAAAACTGCATGAGATCTGCGCCTCGGCCCAGTTCCTGGTTCGCGGTCACCGGCCTTTCAGCAAGACGCCTGGGCTGCTTCCAACAGTGATCCGCGAGTTTGAAGATCCGGAATTCGCCTGGGCTCTCGACCGCACCATCTTCCTTAAGAAGGTGGATGTGGTGCAGATGGAATACACGTTACTCGGGCAGTATGTTGGCGATTACCGGCGCATCCCGTGGATAATCTTTGAACATGACCTGGCATTTCAATCCCTCGCGCGCCGTCTGAAGGGGAAGCCGACGCTCCGGTTAGCCATCCCGTACATGCAACTTCTGCGCTACGAATCGAACATGGTCAAGCAGTTCGCCCGCGTGCAGGTCTGTAGCGAGGAGAACGCACGCTATCTGCTGGAGTTCGTTCCAGAAATAAAAGGGCGCGTCGATTCCGACTTGCGGGCCATCATTCAATCAGACCGCTACGAGTACGCCGCCGCGGGGCGCGAGCCGGAGACAATGTTGTTCCTTGGCAGCTTTCGCCACGCGCCTAACGTACAGGCGTTGACTTGGTTTATAGATCGCGTCTTCCCGCAAATCGTGCGCCAGCGTTCCGGCGCCACTCTCGTCATTGCGGGCTCCGGCTCCTCGGAAATCCTGGGAGAGAAACTGCACCATCCGAATATTCGCGTCCTCGGCTTTGTCGAGGACGCGGGTGAATTACTGCGCCGGAATGCGATCATGCTCTGCCCTATCCTGAGCGGCTCAGGCGTGCGCGTGAAGCTGCTTGAAGGATTCGCTTCCGGTATCCCCGTTGTATCGACCACTCTTGGAGCGGAAGGCCTCACCTGCAAATCCGGGGAGATTTGCGAACTGGCCGACTCACCCGAGGACTTCGCGGCTTCCGTAGTCCGCCTGCTGGAAGACCCCGGTTATGCGTCGGAACTGGCACGGCGCGCCAGATTGATGGTCGAAACCGAGAAAGACGCGAAAAAAGCAACAGCCCGTCTGGTTCAGACTTATCGACTTGAAATTGAACGGCGCCGGCCGCCACAGTCCTCCGTCAAACAGCCCGCGCGCGAAGAGACCGCGGCCACCGCGGCTGGGCATTGGTGAAAGAAACCGTTTCGGCAGTGATACCGACCTGGAACCGGGCCAATCTACTGCACGCCATCCTTATTAATCTTCAGGGTCAGAGCCGTCCCCCAGAACAGATCATTGTGGTTGACAACGGCAGCACGGATAATACGGCTTCCGTCGCCCAAGAGTTCGGAGCCACTCTCATTTCGTTGCCGAGCAACCGAGGATTTGCAGCAGCTGTCAACGAAGGCATCAAGCAAAGCAGTTCAGACTGGGTCCTGATCGTCAATAATGACGTCGAACTGCAGCCTCTATGGATTGAATTGCTGGTCTTGACGGCAGAGCGGGAAGGCGCTGATTTCGCGGCGGGAAAACTTCTCCAATCGGCTCGACCGGACTACATCGATGGAACCTGGGACCTGGCCTCGCGTGGTGCGCACGCCTGGCGATGCGGTTACGGTCATCCGGACGGCGGCCTCTGGTCCGTTAGAAGAAAAGTTCAAGCCGTGCCGATGACTGCCGCGCTCTTTCACCGGCGGGTGTTCGACCGCATCGGCCTTCTCGATACGCGTTTCGAGGCTTATTACGAAGACGTCGACTTCGGGATTCGCTGCGCACAAGCCGGGCTGGAAGGAATTTACGAACCTGCCGCCGTGGCGACACATATAGGCAAGGGTACCCTCGGAAAGCAGTCGGCCCGGGTGCTTTTTCTGACCGCCCGCAATCAGATTTTTCTGTTAGCCAAGCACTACAGACCCGAAACTCTTATGCGTTTCGCGTGGCCCATTCTTGTGGGTCAGTCGCTATCTTTGGCGGGTGCAGCAAGAGAAGGGCATCTCCTCGCGGCTCTGCGGGGTCTATGGGAAGCCGTGCGGCGATGGTCTTCCTTCCGAAACGATTTGCCAGCCGATTCCAAACAGACCGAACAGGCTCTCTTGGCAAGCGAACGCCAGATCCGCAACCTCCAGCAACAGATCGGCTTTGATCCGTATTGGCGGCTATACTTCAGTTTGGTGCGCTCTGAATGAATCGGCGGGGACCGGCGGTCGCGGTCACGATAGTCACTTACAACAGCGCAAAGTATATCCGCAACTGTCTTGAATACGTCTTCTGTCAGGACTACCCGCATATCCAAGTCGTCGTTGTCGATAACGCCTCGTCGGATAACACTCTCGCGGAAGTAGATGCGTTCCAGGATCGCCTCACGACGATTCGCAATCAACAGAACACCGGCTTCGCTTTCGGGCAGAATCAGGCGATCGGGGCTTCCCACTCCGATTGGGTGCTCACGCTGAACCCGGACGTGCGGCTGCAGCCTGATTTCATTTCGAATCTGGTGAGAGCCGGCGAGCAAAATTCTGAAATCGGAACCGTATGCGGCAAGTTACTCACAATGTCGGATAACTTCGAGATTCCGAAAACCCCAGTTTTCGATTCGACTGGTATCTACATGACACCTAATTGCCGTCATCTGGACCGTGGAAGTCAGGTGCCCGACAACGGCGCATTCGAAAACGGCGAGTATGTATTCGGGGCAACCGGAGCCGCCGCTCTCTACCGCCGCAAAATGATCGACGATATCGCCATCGATGGCGAGTTCTTCGATTCCGATTTTTTTGCGTACCGAGAAGATGCCGACGTAGCCTGGCGCGCCCAACTATTGGGATGGAAATGCATGTATACGCCGGGCCCCGTGGCTTATCACGTCCGCAGCATCTTGCCCGCTAACCGGCGGTCGATCCCCGCCATCCTCAACATGCATTCCGTGAAGAACCGCTTTCTGTTAAGGATCAAGAACACGACTGGCGATCTTTACCGGCGAAACTGGCTGCCCATGACAATACGGGATTGCGCAGTCATTACAGGATGTCTGGTCACGGAATGGTCGTCCTTGCGCGCGTTCCCCCTGCTCTTCCGCGCTTTTCCGCGCACCTGGGCTAAGCGCCGCGAGATCATGAAGAAGCGCCGTGTTTCAAACGACTATATGGCTCGCTGGTTTTCAAATGAGCCGGTCGGCTTGGCCGCGGAGGAGAAGACCGCGCGCACCCAAGCCGCTGCCGTCCGATCCATGCGCATCGCTTTGCTAGGCACTCGCGGTATTCCCGCCAACTATGGCGGGTTTGAAACGTTCGCCGAAGAACTCTCGGTTCGGCTGGTAGAACGTGGTCACCGGGTTACCGTGTATTGCCGCCAAAAACACTCCACTCCCGAATATCGCGGCGTGCATTTGCGCTACCTTCCCACCATTCGTCACAAGTATCTGGAGACGATCGCGCACACAGGGCTCTCAACGGCTGATCTCCTGACGCATCGCCATGATGTTGTGCTCTACTGCAATGCGGCGAACGCCATCTTCACGCTCCTACCCCGGTTGGCGGCGATGCCTGTTGCGCTAAACGTAGACGGACTGGAGCGTCATCGCAAGAAGTGGAATCGCTTCGCGAAAGCCTGGTATCTGGTTTCCGAGTGGCTTGCCACATGGTGCCCTTCGGCCGTCGTTACGGATGCGGAAAAGATCCGCGAATACTATTTGCAGCGTTACAAAAGACAGTCCGCCTTCATTCCCTATGGCGCGGAAGTCGGCAGGCTGTCCGGATCGGAGCACGTTCGCTCGCTGGGTCTTGAAATCGATCGGTACGTGCTCTACGTCAGCCGCATGGAGCCTGAGAATAATGGTTTAATAGTGCGTCAGGCTTTCGAGTCCGTTGCAACCGATTTCAAACTGGCCCTGGTGGGCGACGCACCGTACGCGGCTGAATACATAGCCGAAGTAAAGAACACCCGCGATTCCCGCGTTCTGTTTCCAGGAGCCATATACGGAGAAGGCTACAAACAATTGCAATCTCATTGCGCCGTATATGTGCAGGCAACCGAAGTGGGCGGCACGCATCCGGCGCTGATTGAAGCCATGGGCAGGGGAGCGCTGGTTCTTTATCTCGAAACTCCCGAAAACACAGAGGTCGCGGGTGATGCTGCGGTTCCTTTCACGAAGGCCGATCTCGCCCAGAAATTAGCATGGGCAGTGAATGTATCCGAGGAAGAGCGCGCTTGCTGGGGACGAAAGGCAATGCAGCGCGTGGAAGATCGCTACAGTTGGAACGCCGTGACTGACGCTTATGAAAAATTATTCGAGGACCTTCTTTGAATTTTATGAGCAGTGAACGTATCCAGGCGCTACCTTATCGATCCTGGGTCGAAGTATCCCGGCCACAGATCGCTGCGAACTTCGATTCCATCCGCAACGTAGCCGGTCCGAACGTCGAGATTATGCCGGTCGTCAAGGCGGATGCTTACCGCCACGGAGCGGTAGAGGTCTCGCGCACGCTCGAAACCCAAGGCGCGCGCTGGCTTGCCGTCAGCAATACGGAAGAAGGCGTGGTTCTTCGCGACGCGGGAATTCGTACCCGCATTCTCGTCATGGCCGACTTTCTTCCCTTCACACGGGAGGCGATGCTCGCCTACAATCTCACTCCGGTCCTCCACGCGCTGGAAGATATCGCCGCGTTGGACCGCCTCGCGAGTGTCCGCGACCACCCGGCGCCCTTTCATCTCAAGGTCGATTCCGGCATGGGACGCCTCGGCGTACGCGAGGAAGCGGCGGCTATCATCGCTGCCGTGCAAGCCGCCAAACACGCGGAACTGGAAGGTCTGATGAGCCACTTCGCCTCCGCTGCCAACTACCAAAGCAAACAGACGGATGAGCAGATGGCCTACTTCGGCCAAATCGCCGCCGCTTTGCAGATCGCCGGCATTCATCCGAAGTTCCTGCACCTTTCCAGCACCATTCCCGTTGCATATGGCA
>JALYVD010000395.1 GCA_030853405.1 Acidobacteriota bacterium
AGTTTGGGAGTTTTCTCAACTTCAACCAGACACATGCGGCAGGCAGCCTGGAGCGCCAGTCCGTCGTAATAGCAAAAGGACGGAATTGAGATGCCGGCTTGGGTGGCGGCGTTGATTAGCAGAGTGCCCGGAGCAGCCTGCAGTGAATGGCCGTCGATTGTGAAATTTACTGGATCAGCCATAGAGTCTTAATGAACTTGCACCAATTCGGGAGCGCTAGTCGCAAGGTCGCGATGCGAACTTTTGAGATAGGCTTCGAATTCGCCGCGGAATTTGGTGATGAATCCGGTGGTCGGCATGGCGGCCGCGTCGCCCAGAGCGCAGAACGTACGGCCTAGCATGTTATTCGCCAGCTCGCCAATTAATTCGATGTCGCTTGCCTGACCATAACCTTCATGGAAGCGCGACAGAATCTTCTTAATCCACGTCGTTCCTTCGCGGCACGGAATACACCAGCCGCAACTTTCATGCGCGTAGAACTTGATAGTGCGCAGAGCGACGGCTACGATGTCTGTGTCTTCGTCAAGAACTACGATGCCGCCCGACCCGGCCATCGATTTAGCCTTTGCAATGGAATCGTAATCGAGCAGAAGATCCTGAACCTCAGCGGCCGTCAACACGGGGGACGAGGACCCGCCTGGAATAACCGCCTTTAGCTTTTTCCCGTTTCTCATGCCGCCGCAGACTTCATTGATTAGGCGCATCATCGGAAATCCAAGCGGCAGTTCGTAAACACCCGGCTTATTCACGTGACCGGAAACGCACAACATACGTGTGCCGCCGTTTTTCGGCGTGCCCAGCCCGGCGTACCATGCACCGCCGTTACGCAAGATAGCTGGAACAGCGGAAAATGTCTCGCAATTGTTCAGAATGGTCGGAGACTGAAACGCGCCGACGACCGCCGGAAACGGAGGCTTCAACCGAGGGATGCCGCGTTTCCCTTCAAGCGATTCAAGCAACGCAGATTCTTCACCGCACTCGTAAGCGCCCGCTCCGGTATGGGTATAAAGATCGAAATCCCAACCGGACCCTAAGATGTTTTTGCCGAGATAGCCACGCTCATAAGCTTCCGCGATCGCACGGTCCACGATATCGAACAAGTAGCGATATTCGCCGCGGATGAAGATATAACCCTTATTCGACTTAATCGTCCAACCGGCGATTATCATTCCCTCAATCATTTGATGAGGATCGTTTTCCATCAGCAGCCTGTCTTTGCAGGTACCCGGTTCGCTTTCGTCCGAATTACAAATAATGTAAGTCGGTTTACCCGTCGTACGCGGTACGAAGCTCCACTTCAAACCGGTCGGAAATCCCGCGCCGCCGCGGCCGCGTAAAGAAGATGCTTTCAGTTCTTCAATAATGGCCTCCGGCGTCATCTCCAAAGCTTTGCGGGCGGCAATATATCCCTCGGTCGCCAGATATGTATCGATGGAAGTCGAATTTTCTAAATCGAAGCGCTGCGAAATGACCTTGACTTCGAGCGGACTCGGTTCGTTGTAACGCATTCTTACGAAGCCTTCTTCTCGTATGTGCCGTCGCGCAACGCCGCTATCAATTGATCGAAGCGCGCCGGAGTGACATGGTGATGAAAATCGTAATTCACTTGAATCGCGGGAGCCCAGGAGCAAGCGCCCATGCACTCCACTTCTTCAATTGAGATAAGTCCGTCCGCAGTGATCTCTTTGTTTTCTATGCCAAGCGTCCTGCTCGCGTGCTTGTACAGATCTTCCCCGCCTACAATTTGACAGCAGATGTTAGTACAAACCTGAATATTGTACTTACCAAGCGGCTTGCGATGAAGCATCGAGTAATAACCGATCACTTCATCCACTTGCAAGCGAGTGACTCCGCAGCGGCGGGCTACTTCCTGGATCAGATCCTCGGAAACACACCCCAGTTCATCTTGTGCGAACAGGAGCATGGGCACAACCGCGGAACGGGTCCGGCCCGGCGGATAACTAGTCAGCAGCTTTGCAAATCGTTGCTCGAGAGCTGGTGAAAAGGTCATAGTTAGCGGTCCACGTCTCCCAGCACGAAATCCATACTTCCCATGGCGGCGATCGAGTCGGCGATAGGAATGCCTTCGAGCATTTCACCGAGCGACTGTAAGTTCCCGAAGCTAGGCGTCCGCATAAAAACGCGATGCGGGTTTGCCGTGCCGTCGCTGACGATGTAGTAACCTAATTCCCCGCGTGGCGATTCAACCACCTGATAAACAGACCCGGCCGGAACGCGATAGCCTTCGGTAACAATCTTGAAGTGGAAAATCAGCGATTCCATCTGAGTCTTCATCTTTTCGCGATCTGGCAGTAAAATGTGCGGCGCATCGGCTTGCCATGGACCTTCCGGCATTCCTGCCAGCGCCTGGCGGACGATGCGGATACTTTGCCGCATTTCGTCCATGCGAACTTCAAACCGGCCAAACACGTCGTTCGATGTGCGCGTTGGGATGTCGAACTCGAATAATTCGTAGCTCGTGTGAGGACAATCTTTGCGAGCGTCGATCGCCAGTCCCGCTGCCCGCAGCATCGGCCCCGTTACTCCAAGCTCGATCATGTCTTCGAGGGGCAATCCGCCGACGCCTTGTGTGCGGTTCATCCAGATGGGATTCGCCGTCAAAAGCGACTGATACTCGTCGATTCCACGCGCAAGCCGCTCCACCAGCGCACTGGTCACTTTGTGCCAACCACGAGGCGGCTCTAAAGCGAGTCCGCCAGGCCGGATATAGCTCGTCATCATACGCTGCCCGGAGAACATTTCGAAGAGCTTCATGATCTCTTCGCGCTCTCGGAAGCAGTAGAAATACACAGACATCGCACCTATATCTAGAGCGTGAGTGCCGAGCCACACGAGATGACTCGCCACGCGTGTGATTTCGTTTAGCATCACGCGCATCCACTGCGCCTTCGGCGGGATCTCAAGCTTCAGCAGGCGTTCAACCGCCAGAGCGTAACAGAGATTGTTTGAGAGATTTGCTAGATAATCGACGCGGTCGGTAAGTGGAACTACCTGCTGATACTTCTTTACCTCACACTGCTTCTCGATACCTGTGTGGAGATAACCAATTTCAGGCCGGGCGTTCATGATCATTTCGCCATCCAGTTCGAGGAGCACCCGGAGCACGCCGTGAGTAGACGGGTGCTGCGGCCCCATGTTGAGGGTCATGCGGCGAGCCGAACCGGTCCGAAGCGGCTCTATGCCGGACGGATCCCGGGCCCGGAGTTCCTGCTCAGCGTCCAGGGAGGCGACGCCAGCGTTATCTTCTCTCATTTGCATCCTTCTTCTTACTTACTAGCTAATTATTCATCCTGGTATGAATACTTGTAGCCGTGAATCGGATAATCTTTGCGAAGCGGATGCCCTTCCCAATCGGGCGGCATCATAATTCGCTCCAAGTTCGGGTGATTGCGGAAGCGGACACCAAATAGGTCGAAGACTTCACGCTCGTACCAGTTAGCTCCCCGCCACACGGAAGTGACGGAATCTAATTCTTGATCTTCAGCTAGAGTCACTGTAAGTCTAAGGCGCTGATTCTTGCGAATAGAATGCAGTAAGTAAACGATTTCAAAGCGAGGCGTGCGGGGCCACCAGTCCACGGCTGTAATGCCGCTCACGCGTTCAAAGCCGGTCTCTTTCAGATAATGGCAAACGGCAACAATGTGGGCCGGGCCGATTTCTAGAACGGGGCCGTCCACGGCCACTGTCGCGCCAACAATGGCCTCGGGTAACCGGCTTTCCATGGCAATGGCTATTTCGTTCCCGGCCAACGTTTCAGGCAGCACGTCTTCTCTTCTCCTGCGCGTCCTCGTTGCGCTCGTTCGACGACCAATCTAATACGCCCTTTTTCCAAATGTAAAAAAAGCCACACAGCACAAGAACGATAAAGAGCAGCATTTCAAAAAATCCAAAAAGCCTGAGTTGCCGATAAACCACTGCCCAGGGATAAAGGAAAATCGCCTCGATATCGAAGAGAATGAAAACCATTGCAACCAGGTAGAACTTTACGCTGAAGCGTCCGCGCGCATTACCCACGGGCTTCATGCCGGATTCGTAGGGCGACGATTTTACGGTATCGCGCACGCGGCGGCCAACGATAGCGGACGCGCCTATCATCCCACCGGCGACGGCGATGGCAATCAGAATTTGTATAAGTACTGGGAACCACGTCTCCGCGTAAGTTGTAGGCATGGGAGGCTGATCTTTTAGAGTAGCAACCGGAGTAACAACCGGAAAATTCAGTATAGTAGGCCGAGGCATTCAATTTCTGGCGCCGGACGCGTTCGCGCGACAATAGTACTGGCGAAGAAGTGCAGGTCAAACAGGTATGCAAATTGTCGTTAACGGGCTAGCGCAGGACGTGCCAGTGGAGCAGTCCGTCGCGGGTCTGCTCGGATGGTTGAAAATTAACTCCGATCGCGTGGCGGTCGAATTAAATAAATCAATTGTGCGCAAGCGCGATTGGGAGCAAACGCCCGTTCCCAGCGGCTCGCAAATCGAAATTGTCGAGTTCGTCGGAGGCGGCTAAGCGCGGCTCCGAAGGGAGGGGCAATAAAACGTACTTGACTGTTTTTGTAACTCTAGTACAATCTGGGGAGCCGTTGCAAAATCTAAACGGAAACCGGGCGCCATGTTCAAAACAAGGAAAGTTCGTCCTGATTTACCTCAAAATCAGCACACCTATACAAGCACCGACGTGGCGAAGATCGCCCAGGTGAGTCTGCGGCAGCTGCAATGGTGGGACGAACGCAAAGTCGTATCGCCCCGGCACGAAGGCCACAAGCGCATTTACCTTCCGGAAGAGGTGGTCGAGATCACCGTGATCGCGGAACTACGCCGGAAAGGCTTCTCCCTTCAGAAGATTCGACGCGTGTTGCGGTTCTTACAACGTGAGATGGGACGGCGGCTGGTTGAGGTGCTATCGAGCGAATCGAAGCTGCATCTTCTCACCGATGGCAAGTCCATTTACCTTGAAGATCAGCAGGACCGCATCATCGATCTGATGAAGAATGCCCGTCAGCCGATGTTTCTGGTCTGCGTGAGCGATCAGGTGAAAAGGCTCGACGAAATACCGAAGAAGACGGCGCGCAGCGAATCGGCGCTTGCACGGCGCGTCCGGGCTGCGGTTTAGAACTCCGCCGCGTTCTTGAAAACAACAACTTATCGGAGTCCTTTCCGGCGCCGAACCGTCTATACTAGAGTCAAGATCCGGAGGATAGGATTGTCGTCCCAGCGGCGTTATTTTCTTTTTATTCCCCTGTTTTTAGGTACTTGCGCGCTCGTTGGCGGTCTATTCGGACCCGGAGTCAGCCGGGTTTTAGCGGCGCCGCAAAAGGTGAATGCCCCCTCAGACGAAGATCTGAAGGCGAGCATTGACTCCTTTACCAAGGTGTATGGGGTTGTCGAGCAGAATTACGCCGACCATCTTTCCGCCGACAAGGCAATCTACAAGGGCGCCATTCCAGGCATGTTGCGGACGCTCGATCCGCATTCCAATTTCTTTGATCCGAAGGACTTTGCCGGACTCCGCGAGGAGCAGCACGGCAAGTATTTCGGTGTCGGCATGATGATTGGACCTCAGCCGCGTACCGGCAAAACCATGGTGGTCCACCCGTTTGGAGGGGGACCGGCTTACAAGGCTGGCCTGCGTCCCGGCGATGTGCTTACGGAAGTGAACAGTAAGCGTGTTGACACGGCCAATAGCACCGAAATTGCAGATATGCTGCGCGGCCCGAAAGGCACACGCGTTCAGGTGGTTGTGTCCCGCGAAGGAAGCGCCAAGCCGCTGACTTTCAACCTGGTCCGAGACGAGATTCCGCGCAATAGCGTGGACGAAGCCTTCTGGGTGAAGCCTGGAATCGCCTTCATGCACATTCAGTCGTTCACCGAGACCACCAGCAAGGAAATGGAAGACGACCTGAAGGCGCTGGGCGAACAAAATATCAAAGGTTTGATTCTGGATCTACGCGAAAATCCAGGCGGTCTTTTGCAGGAAGGCGTTGCGGTTGCCGGGCACTGGCTGGACCGCGGGCAGGTTGTGGTTTCGCACAAGGGCCGGGCCTATTCGGAGAAGCCTTACCTGGCACGCGGCAGCACCTATGGCGAGAATTATCCAGTGATCGTGCTGGTGAACCGCTATTCGGCGTCGGCAGCTGAAATTGTAGCGGGAGCGCTGCAAGACCATGACCGGGCCATTATCCTTGGCGATACGACATTCGGCAAAGGCTTGGTTCAGACGGTTTATCCGTTGAGCGACAACACGGGACTCGCGCTCACAACCCAGCATTACTACACACCAAGCGGACGACTGATACAGCGAAATTACTCGAACATTTCGTTCCTCGATTATTACTACGGCAAACGCACCGATGCCAAGAACCCGCAGGACGTCAAGCAAACGGACTTAGGCAGGGTCGTTTACGGGGGCGGCGGTATTACGCCGGACATTAAGTACGAAGCGCCGAAGGCCGACGAGTTCCAGATGAACGTGCTTCGCAAAAACGCGTTTTTTGATTTCTCTACGCACTATTTCGGGGAACACGACACCAAGCTGGCGAAGGGCTGGAGTCCGGACGAGTCTACTTTGAACGCTTTCCACGATTTTCTGATGAAACAGGGCGTACAGTTCTCCGAAGCCGATTGGACGCGCGATCACGATTGGATTCGCAACCAGCTGCGTACTGAAATGTACATCACGGCATTCAGTTATGAAGATTCCCAGAGAGTTGCCGTGGAGCAGGACCCGGAAGTGCAGAAGGCCATAGAGTCAATGCCGCAAGCCGCCGATTTGCTTGCCCGATCCCAGACGCGCGTCGAGAAACAGCGCGCCAGCCGCTAACAGCGCCGCCGGCTACACTGGTTCTTGTCCCAAAAGGTCGGCTCAAATCAGCCAGCGGGAGCGATCGCGGCTCCTCAAATTACGGTCCTCGACACCGGAGGCCAATACACTCATCTGATCGCTCGCCGGGTTCGTGAACTTGGCGTCTACGCCGATGTTCAACTGAGCGACGCGCCCGCCCGTGATCTCGCGTCATGCAGCGGAATTATCATTTCGGGCGGTCCGGCGAGCGTGTATGAGCCGGGTTGCCCGGATATCGATCCCGATATCTTAGCCGCGGGCACTCCAGTGTTGGGCATCTGTTACGGGCATCAGCTGATCGCGCATCACCTGGGAGGTTTGGTCTCAAAAGGCGATCGCGGCGAGTACGGCTTGGCGCACCTGAGCGTTTCCGCCGACGACCCCATCTGGAAGGGCGTCCAGGGCTCGCAAATCTGGATGAGCCATCGAGACATCGTTTCCACCGTCCCTCCCGGCTTCAAGATCATTGGGTCCACCAACACCTCAGGCGTCGCGGCAATGTCCGATCCAGACCGTAAGCTTATCGGCCTGCAGTTCCATCCCGAAGTGGTTCATACGCATTCCGGGAAGCAGATCCTTGAGAATTTTGTTTTTGGAGTGTGCGGAGCTTCGCGGGACTGGGATGTTTCCCAACGTGTTCCGATCGTCGAAGACCAGATTCGGGCGATTGTCGGCGACCGCAACGTGTTCTTCTTCGTGAGCGGCGGCGTTGACTCGACCGTCGCCTATACGCTTTGCCTTCGGACGCTCGGCCCGCAACGTGTCTATGGGATTTACGTCGATACCGGGCTGATGCGGAAGGGCGAGACGGACTTCGTGCGCGGAATATTTAGCGAATTGGGCGCTACGCATTTCATGGTTGACATGGCCGAACGGGAGTTTCTTTCCGTTCTGAACGGTCTCCACGAGCCCGAGGCAAAACGTCTTGCCATTGGCGAGCAGTTCGTCAAAGTGCAAGAACGCGTTCTGCAAAGCGAGCATTTTCTCGATGGGCACTGGATTCTCGGCCAAGGTACAATCTACCCGGACACGATTGAATCGGGCGGGACGGCGAAAGCGGACCTGATTAAGACACACCACAATCGCGTGGCTGGAATTCAGGCGCTCATCAACGCCGGCCGGATCGTCGAACCTCTGACGTCGTTCTACAAGGATGAAGTTCGCGAGATCGGGCGCGAGGTCGGCGTCCCCGAGAAGTTCCTCTCGCGTCATCCGTTTCCCGGACCTGGGCTGGCCATTCGGTGTCTTTGTTCTTCGGAGGAAGCACCCGTCGAGGAGACGGCAGACGGTTTCCTACTACCGCTTAAGTCCGTAGGGGTACAAGGCGATTGCCGGAGCTACCGAAACGTCCTGGCGCTCGCAACTAAGCCCACCTTTGAGGACGTACAGATAACAGCGCCTGAAGTGACGAACCGGCGTTCGGACGTGAACCGGGTTGTTTCCCTCTGCGGCGGCAAGCATGCGTTGGCATCGCTGGGAGTTTTCAGAGCGGCCATTTCGAAGGCGCGTCTTGATCTTCTTAGAGATGCGGACGCGATTGTGCGGCGAGTTTGCTCAGAAACTGGCTTTGACGACAAGGTCTGGCAGTTTCCCGTCGTGTTGATCCCAGTAGGGACCGCTGAGAAACCTGAATCTATCGTGCTTCGGCCCATCAATTCCGTGGATGGTATGACCGCCGATGTCGTCTTAATGGAACCAGCATTACTCGATAGACTTACCACCGAACTGCTAGAGTTAGAGCGGATCGAAGCCGTTTTTTACGACCTTACCCACAAGCCTCCAGGCACGATTGAGTGGGAGTGAAGGCCTAAGTCTTATACCTGGACCAAATTCTGATCGACGCCAGTCCGGGCGACAATACCTCGCGCCTCTTCAAGCGTTTCACAGTGACGCCGCAGCATCGTTAAACCCGAAATATAGTAGAACAATTCTTTTGTAGCCGCGACGAATCTTGCAACTTTCACTTTAAGCACCAGTCCTTTAGATGAAATCCGGGAGCCATCAGGTTCGAGGGCGGCTTCCAATAAGCTTATCGGCGGTTCCCAGTAGTTCCTACACAGTGAAGTGTCAGATGCGATGAAAACTCTTCAATATGTCCTTTGTGCTGTAGCGCAGCGCAATTGGACGTCCGTGCGGACAGGTCATCGGGTATTCGCAGGCAGAGAGCGCCCGCAGTAGCCACTCCATTTTCTTAGGCTCGAGGCCCGTGTTTATCTTGATAGCCGCCCGGCAGGCAATCGTCGCACAGACGTTACGCCGGATTTCGTCGAGTGAAGCAGAGCGCAGTTCACTCTCCGCGATCTCCAGAATTTCAAATACGATCTTCTCGATATCGGCAGGCCCCACCGCGGCCGGAGCGGATTTCACTGCGAGAGTACGCTGGCCGAAGGGCTCGGTCTCAAAGCCGTAGGCGTTGAGTTCGTCGGCGATCCGGCCATATTCGAACTGCTGAGATGGGGTTAGCTGCAGGACCAGCGGTATCAATAGCTGCTGCACCTCGATGTTCCCCGCTGCACGTTGCCTTAGCACCTGCTCAAAGAGGATGCGCTCGTGGGCTACGTGCTGGTCGATGATCCATAGGCCGTCGCGGCCCACGGCAACGATAAAGCTCTCGTGAAGCTGCCCCAAAGGCCGTAAGTCCGGCAGAGCGGCCAGCGTATCGACACGCTCCCAATCGGGCAAGTGCTCGAAGCCGCCGTGCGTGTCAGGCACACGGCGAACAGGCGTGCTATCTATTCGAGGTTCTGGAGCGGGCTGGTTGTTGACGGCCGATGGCGCTGGATGTGGCGGACTGACTCGCATCTCTGGCAGCACGGACTCGTGCTCCTGGGGCATCGTTTCCGGTTCAACTTGATTGGCGGTCAGCGAGATTCGATCAAGAGTGCCGGAAAATTCTGAAAACGGGAGATCGGCGGCCCGCTGCACAGGGACCTGATTACTGGGCTGGGGTGAGGCAGGCAGCGGAATGCTCGAAACCGGGCGGCTCTGCATCAGAACATCGCGAACGGTGTCACGCACGAAGTCATGCACCATCGATCCGTGCCGGAAGCGAACTTCGGTTTTCGACGGATGAACATTCACGTCAACCTCGCCCGGGTCGCAATTGAGAAAAAGCAGCGCGAAGGGGTAGCAACCCGCCGGCATCAGGTTGTAATAGGCCGCTGAAATCGCGTGCAGCAAAACCTTGTCTTTGATGAGCCGCCCGTTCACGAAAAGAAAGACAGAGTTGCGGTTCAGCTTTTGCACATGCGGGCCGGAGATCAACCCTTCGAGCGAAAACTGCGCCACGTCGGGCTCGGCGGGCGCGGTTATTGCTGCCCTGGAGCCCAGCGGAACGTACGGAGGAGGAAGCCGGATCTCGTGCATTCGGGGTTCGAAATCGACCAGATCCTGCATCACCTCCGAGCCAAAGACCTGAAACGCTCTGTCCCGTAGCGAAGAGACCGGCGTTACCGCCAGCAGTTCTCTGCCTTCGTGGTACAGCTCAAAACGCTTGTTGGCGTGACCCAGGCTGTAGTGCGTCACTAGGGAGCCAATATGCGCTAACTCGGTTTGATCCGAGCGCAAGAACTTCTTACGCGCGGGGACGTTGAAGAAGAGGTCGCGAACCGTGATGGTCGTGCCCACCGGACGCGCGGACTCATCACAGCGCAGCATCTTGCCGCCGACGATTTCGACCGAGGTCCCGGTGCGCTCTTCCGCCGCCCTGGTTTCGAGCACCAGGCGGCTTACTGAGGCAATCGAAGGCAAAGCCTCGCCGCGAAAGCCGAGCGTCGCAATCGAAAGCAGATCTTTCACGTCGCTAAGCTTGCTGGTCGCATGCCGCTCAAAGGCCAGCATGGCGTCGTCCCGCAACATGCCGAAGCCGTTGTCCTGAATACGGATCAACCGCCGGCCGGCATTTTCGACGTCGATCCGGATCTCGGTTGCACCCGCATCGAGGGAGTTTTCCAAAAGCTCTTTTACAACGGAAGCGGGCCGCTCTACGACCTCGCCCGCCGCGATTTTGTTCGCGACGTTGTCGGAGAGAATCCGTATGCGGCCCATGTACGAGAGAAGTTAGCTGTTATAGCCCCGAATCTCAGCCACTCATGGCGGCGAGAAACTCCGCATTGCTGCGCGTCTTGCCCAGCTTGTCCTGGAGCAGTTCCATCGACTCAACGGGCGAAAGCGGATTCAGAACCTTGCGCAAAATCCAGACGCGATTTAGTTCTTCGCGCGGCATGAGCAGTTCTTCTTTACGCGTCCCGCTCTTGTTGATATCAATGGCAGGGAATACGCGCTTATCGACCAGCTTGCGGTCGAGGTGAATTTCCATGTTGCCGGTGCCTTTAAACTCTTCGAAGATCACGTCGTCCATGCGGCTGCCGGTATCGACCAGGGCCGTGGCAACGATGGTGAGGGAACCGCCCTCCTCGATATTGCGAGCGGCGCCGAAGAATCGCTTTGGCCGCTGTAACGCGTTCGAATCGACGCCGCCCGAGAGTACTTTGCCGGATGGCGGGACAACTGTGTTGTAGGCGCGTGCGAGACGCGTTATCGAATCGAGCAAGATGACTACGTCGCGCTTGTGCTCGACCAGCCGCTTAGCTTTCTCGATTACCATTTCGGCAACTTGCACGTGGCGTGCGGCAGGCTCGTCGAAAGTCGAGCTGATTACTTCACCGCGCACCGAACGCTGCATGTCGGTGACTTCTTCAGGCCGCTCGTCGATCAATAACACAATGAGACTCACGTCCGGGTGATTGGTCGTGATTGAATTCGCGATGCTTTGGAGCAGCATCGTCTTTCCAGTGCGTGGAGGAGCTACTATCAGTCCGCGCTGGCCTTTGCCGATAGGCGTGAGCAGGTCCATTACGCGGCCCGAAAAGGCATCTCGCGCCGTTTCGAGTTTCAGCCGCTCGTCTGGATACAGCGGCGTCAGGTTATCGAAGAAAATCTTATTGCGCGATTCCTCTGGCGGTTCAAAGTTGATCGCATCGACTTTGATGAGAGCGAAATAACGCTCGCCTTCCTTTGGAGGACGAATCTGACCCGAGACCGTATCGCCCGTCCGCAGATCGAAGCGGCGGATCTGCGATGGCGAGACGTACACGTCATCAGGCCCGGGGAGATAGTTGTACTCCGGGGCGCGCAGAAAGCCGAAACCATCTGGCAGACATTCGAGAACACCCTCGGAGAAGATAAGTCCGCTCTTCTCGGCTTGCGTCTGCAGAATTTTGAAAATCAGTTCCTGTTTGCGCAGTCCGGCCGCACCCGCGACACCGAGATCCTTGGCGATCTGATTCAGCGCCTGAATGCTCATGTCTTTCAGTTCGACCAAGTCGAGCGTGGTGGTGCCGTTGCGCTGGCCTTGCGCACCCGTGTTGCCGATCGAGTGACGTCCGCGGCGTTGTCCGCCAAGGCCACCTTGTTGGGCTTGCTGCTGGGCGGGTTGCTGACCTTGCTGCTGCGGCTGGACACTCTGTGCCGACGCTGCAGCAGGTGGAGTGGAGGTCTGTGCGGCTTCGACCGGTTTGCTCTCGGCGCTTGGTTTCAGTTCGCCTGAGCGGGGAGGCTCCGAGGCGGAAGCCCTGGCATCGCCTACCGGTCTGATATCCACGGCAGGCAGTTTCGCGTCCGCGTTTGGACGCCGGACCGATTCGGCCGCCTTGCCGTTCCCGATCGGAGCAGTCCTCGATCTGGCCGCAGTGGGGGGCCGCTCCGTCCTTGTTTCCGCAGGCTTATTTTCGGGCTCGACGGGCTTGTTTTCGCTCGCCGGAGCCGATGCATCCGCATCGCCATTTACTTCCTGTGGCTTCTCGTTGGGCGTGCCTTCGGTGGCAGCCGCGGGGCTTACTACTGGTTCTTGATCTTCGAGATGACTTGCCAAATTTCCCTCACTCCCCGGCCGTCAATGGCCGAGAATGGGATCGGCTCCTGATCCTTTAATTCTTTTTGGATCGCAGCCAATCCTGCTTTAGATTGATTGTTGCTTTTCAGTTTGTCGATTTTGGTGACTATCACCTGATATCGACGGTTGTGGAACTCGAGCCAGGATTTGAGTTCCAGGTCCATAGCCATCCAGCCGCGCCTGGCATCGATTAAGAGGAACGACAGTCCTAGCTTCCGCCGTTCGAGCAGATAACTCTCAATCAGCTTCCTCCAGTGCGCCTTCTCATCTAGCGAGACCCGCGCATACCCGTAACCCGGCAGATCGACGAAGTGCAGATCCTCATCGATCCGGAAAAAGTTAATGAGCTGTGTACAACCGGGCCGGGCGCTGGTAAACGCCAGACCTGGATGCCGCACCAGAGCATTCAATAAGCTTGACTTTCCAACGTTGCTTCGCCCCAAAAAGGCGATCTCGACTGGTCCGTCGTGGCTTGGCTCCGGAGGAAACTGCGACGGCTCCGCCGCACTGATAATCAGACTCGGCGCTGCCGCTGTTCCTACCAAAGCCTAGCCTCTCGAATGCCTTCCCGACCTGAAACGAAACGCCTCAGTGAGTCAGGTTGTCTTCCGCGGGCCTGCCCACCAGATCCGCCGCAGTCGCAGTCGGCGCTAGCGGCAGAGCGACAATTTCCCGCTCCAACGCAATCTTCAGCACTTCGTCCATGGAGAAAACGAAGTTTAATTTCATCTGCTTGCGGATGTTCTCGGGTATCTCCGCCAAATCTCTTTCGTTGTCTCGTGGGAGAATTATCTCGTTAATCCCGTGACGATGAGCCGCCAGCAGTTTCTCTTTCAAGCCACCGATCGGAAGAACACGCCCCCGTACGGTAATTTCTCCCGTCATCGCGATATCGCAACGAACCGGAATTCCGGTAAGCGCACTGCAAATACTAGTAGCTAACGTGATTCCCGCCGATGGGCCGTCCTTCGGAATGGCTCCCTCTGGTACATGCACGTGGATATCCAAATGCCGGTAGAAATCTTTCGGCAACCCCAAGTATTGAGCCCGTGAACGGACGTAGCTCATGGCCGCTTGCGCGGACTCCTGCATTACATCGCCCAGCTTTCCGGTTGTGGTCAGCTTGCCTCGGCCTTCCATAACCGTCGCCTCGGTCGTGAGAATCGAACCCCCGACCTCGGTCCATGCGAGACCGGTCGTTGCGCCAATCTCGTTCTGTTTGTCGAGATCCATGTCGCGGAAACGTGCCGGACCAAGCAGTTCAGTGACAGTCTGTGGAGTCATGACGACCTTCGGAATCGGAAGCAGCGGAATCTCTTCCTTCTTGGCTTTCTTCCGGCCCTTCTTGGGACTTTCTTCGGGAGCAGCCGCCTCCTCTTCGATTACTTCAACGCCATCCACCAACTCGGGCAGTGGCTCATCGCTAGAGGGCGATTGCGCTTCGACTACCTTGCGCGCAACTTTGCGGCAGAGATTTCCGATCTCACGCTCCAGGTTCCTTACGCCCGCTTCCCGTGTGTAGGACTGAATGACCGTTTGCAGTCCTTCATCCTTGAATTCCACCTGCTCTTCCGAGATGCCGGTGTCTTTTCGTTGCTTGTTTACCAGGAACTTCTTTGCGATTTCCAGCTTTTCAACCTCCGTATAGCCCGATAACCGGATCACTTCCATACGATCCTGCAGCGCAGGCGGAATCGTATGCAGAACGTTAGCCGTCGCGATAAAGAACACCTGGCTCAGGTCGTACTCGACGTCGAGGTAATGATCGAGGAACATGTAGTTCTGTTCGGGATCGAGAACTTCGAGCAATGCCGCCGACGGATCGCCGCGAAAATCCATCGACATCTTGTCGATCTCATCGAGCATGATGATGGGGTTTTTGGTACCCGCCTTTTTCATCATCTGGATCAACTGCCCAGGAAGTGCGCCGATGTAGGTACGCCGATGACCGCGAATTTCAGCTTCATCGCGCACGCCGCCG
Organism: Acidobacteriota bacterium; assembly: GCA_030853405.1. Taxonomy (GTDB): domain Bacteria; phylum Acidobacteriota; class Terriglobia; order Bryobacterales; family Bryobacteraceae; genus Bog-105. The sequence continues at coordinate 14,734 of JALYVD010000395.1, forward strand.
AGCGACAGACGGACAAACTTGCGGCCGGTCGCCTTGGCGATAGACATCCCGAGGGACGTTTTGCCAACGCCAGGAGGCCCAACGAAACACAGGATAGAACCCTTTGGATTCTGAACCAGGCGCCGCACGGAAAGGAACTCAAGAATGCGTTCCTTGATTTTCTCCAGGCCATAGTGATCGTTCTCAAGCACCTGCCGGGCGTAGCGCAGTTCGCGGATTTCCTTGGTCTTCTTCTTCCACGGCACGGCGAGCAGCCAGTCGAGGTAGTTCCGCGAAACGGTAGACTCGGCCGACATGGGCGGCATCGCTTCCAGGCGCTTGAGTTCGGCCATGGCCTTCTCAAAAGCGTCCTTGGTCATCCCCGCCGTTTCGATCTTCTTCTTGAGCTCGTCGTACTCGCTCTTCTCGCCGCGCCCGAGTTCCTTCTGAATCGCCTTAATCTTTTCGTTAAGATAGTACTCTTTTTGTGCGCGCTCCATCTGGCGTTTGACACGGCCTTGGATGGTGCGATCGACGTTCAGCTTCTCGATTTCGATATCGAGCAGTTCGGCAACGCGGGTAAGGCGGTCAATCGGATCGAAGATCTCAAGCAGTTCCTGCTTTTCTTCAATGGTGAGCTGGAGATTTGCGCCGACGGTATCGGCCAGTTTGCCAGGATCGTCCACGCGAATGGCGGCGATCATGGTTTCGTAATTCAGATTCTGGCTGAGCTTGACGTACTGCTCAAACAGATTCGTGACGCGGCTGGTCAGAGAGTCAAGCTGGCTTCCCTGCTCCACTTTGAACGTGGTGGTCTTGACGACCGCTCGAAAATATCCTTCTTCTTCACTGACCGAGATAATTTTCCCGCGCTCCACGCCCTCGACGAGAACTTTGATGTTGCCATCGGGCTGCTTCAGGCTTTGAACGATATTCGCGACCGTACCGACGGAATAAATTTCGTCCGGACGGGGCTCGTCCACGGAGGCATCGTGCTGCGTGGCTAAGAAGATTTTCTTATCGCCCAGCAACGCTTCTTCCAATGCACGAACACTCGATTCGCGGCCCACCACAAACGGCGTCATCATAAATGGAAAGATGACCACGTCTCGGATAGGCATCATGGGTAACCGTTTGGTATCCGTTTTATCTTTCGTCGTAACCATTTTTACTTTCTAGGCGGATTGTCCCACGAACGTGGGGGTGAAACGATGATCGGAGCGGCGAACTTTCAACTACAGGCAACTACCGTTGCGCCAACGACAAGCAACTACCGTTGCCGAAGGACTCTTGCCGGCAACTCTCCGGGTTAACCTTTGAGCAACCCCGGCGAATCGTCAGCCCGCCTTTTCGAGGACAGCCATGTTGATCTTTTGCGTCAGGACCATCTCCTTGGTCACGACAAACTCGCGAACCTTTTTGAAGGTGGGGAGATAGTACATCAGATCCAGCATCAGATCTTCAAGAATCATCCGCAAACCGCGCGCGCCCACTTTTCGCTCCATGGCAAGCTGCGCTACGGCTTCGAGGGCGTCTTCACTAAATTTGAGCTTAACATTCTCAAACTCAAATAACTTTTGATACTGGCGAATAATGGCGTTCTTCGGCTTGGTGAGAATCTGAACCAGCGCGTCTTTCGAAAGATCTTCGAGAATCGCGGTGACCGGCATTCGACCGATAAATTCCGGAATGAACCCATATTTAATAAGGTCGAGCGGCTGGCACTGCGATAGCAGGTCTACATCCCGGCGCGCATTGTTCAAGCCGCGCCGCATGGCATCCTTATCGTCGGGAGCGATAAAACCGATAGACTTCGTTCCAACCCGGCGCGCAATCACCTTCTCTAAGCCAACAAAGGCGCCACCGCAAATGAAGAGAATATTCGTCGTATCAACCGGCGTAAATTCCTGATGCGGATGCTTGCGGCCACCCTGCGGGGGGACATTGGCAACCGTGCCTTCAAGAATCTTCAGCAGCGCCTGCTGGACCCCTTCGCCCGAAACATCCCGCGTAATCGATGGATTTTCGTCCTTGCGACCGATCTTGTCGATCTCATCTATATAGATGATGCCGGTTTGAGCCCGTTGCACATCCCAATCCGCATTCTGCAATAGCCGCAGAATGATATTCTCGACGTCCTCCCCTACATACCCCGCTTCCGTCAGAGTGGTGGCATCCACGATGGCGAAGGGGACTTCGAGAATCCGGGCTAGTGTCTGCGCCAAAAGAGTCTTTCCGGTACCGGTCGGACCAATCAGCAAAATATTCGATTTGGACAGCTCGACTTCTCCGCCGCGCTGCTTGTTCATCTGAATCCGTTTGTAGTGGTTGTAAACGGCGACCGCCAACTTTTTCTTAGTCGCGTCCTGGCCGATCACATACTGGTCAAGATACTCCTTAAGTTCCAACGGCCGCGGCAGTTTCCCGGGACTGCCATAACTCTGGTCGTGACGGTCGTCCTCAATAATGGAATTGCAGACCGCGATGCATTCGTCGCAAATATACGCGCGCGGATAATCGCTCGGAGAAGAGATGAGCTTGCCAACAACGTCCTGGCTTTTGTGACAGAAGGAACAGCGGAGGGAATCGTCAGATCCGGCGCGTTTCAAGCTGGTTCTCCTACAATGTGAAAGATCAAGAGATCCCTTGCCCTGATCAAGATGGACATGACCAGTATATCAGCACTATTTCAATAAGATGGCGAGAAAACAAAGCAAACCGCTGAGAATTATCCGATGGAGTAGCTAAAAAATCGCTGGGACAGACCCCTGCGTCAACCGAACCATGGTTGTACTTAACAGCAACTGCCCTGACGCCTGGGTCTGTCCCGGATTTTTCACAACTCCTCAACCCTGTTTAGTCGATTGATCGAATAGGAATTGTAAGGTCTTTTCGGTCTGAATATGCGCGGAAATCCTCCCTAACGCGCCATCTTTATCCAGTTTAGCGCGAGTAACGGCCACCGCTTCACGCTCCTGACGAGCGATCCGTTGCACTTCTCGGTCCACTTCGTCCTGGGTCGCCTTAATGCCTTCACGGTCCGAGATTTTTTCGAGTAGCAGGGATGCCCGGACGTTGCGCAGAGCCTTGTCGTGCTGCTTCTCCCTGAGTTTCTCCCAATCGAGTTTCAGCATATTCGGGTCAATACCCTGCCCGGCGATGTTTTGCAATTGGGCGCGGACCTGATTTTCGATCTGCCGGTCTACATAGGCTTGCGGCACCGGGAAGTCGTGGCCTTCCACCAGCCTGTCGATCAATTCTTCCTTTGCCGCCTGCTGGGCCACGTACTGCTTTTCGTGGAAAATCGATTTGCGGACGGCGTCCTTAAGCTCATCGAACGTTTGATAATCGCCCAGATCCTTGGCGAACTCGTCGTCAAGCGCCGGAAGTTCCTTCTTGCGGAGCGTCTTTGGCGTCAATTCGAAACGCACAGTCTTCCCGGCCAATTTCTCCTGCCCGTACTCTTCGGGATAGGTGATTTCGACTTCTTTCACCTCGTCCGGAGAAGCGCCGAGCAGCGCTTGATTGAACCCGGGCAGAGTTTCTTCTCCGCCTACCTGAATTTGTACGTCCTGGTCGATGTCCTCGGCCACGCCAGCGAGCGTCTTCAGGTGAACCAGGACGTAATCGCCATTTTCGATGGGCCGCGGGTCGAGGTTCACATAGTCGGCCTTGGTCTCGCGCATGGACTCAAGGCGCTTGTCTAGTTCTTCGTCCGTAACAGTGGGTTCCTGGTACTTGACCGGAAGCCCGTGATACTCGGCTAATTCCACTTCCGGCGCGACCTCAAACTCAGCCTTAAAGCGAATGGGTTGGCCGGGTTCGTATTTCAGGTCCGAGACGTCCGGGGTTCCGACTACTTTTAAATCTTGCTCCTGCACTTTGTCGCGGAAAGCCTGCGGAAGCAGCACTTCAAGGACTTCGCTGCGGATCTCGCTCTCAAACCGCGACTGAATCAGATTAACCGGGGCCTTGCCAGGACGAAAGCCGGGGAGGCGAACTTTCTTTTTCATGGAACTGGTGACGCGCTCTCTGGCACGTTCCACTTCTTCGAGCGGGATTTCAATTTCGAGCGAGCGCTTGCAATCTGCGGAAGTTGACACTGTTTCTATTCTCTATTGTTATTCGGAGTGGGGCAATCGGGAACGAGACCCATTTCGGAATGGCTTGTCCGAGATGGGCCTTTTATCGACGGAAATTTCGGGCTAAACGGCAGCGGCGGTAAGCTGGGCGGCTCCGCGCAAGGACTCGGCTTTGTTGGTCGCTTCCCAGGTGAAGCCTTCACCGGTGCGGCCAAAGTGCCCAAATGCCGCAGTTTTGCGGTAAATCGGACGGCGCAGGTTCAATTCCTTAATCATGCCTGCAGGTGTGAGGGAGAAATTCTCGCGAACAATCTCGGCAAGACGCTCGTCTTCGACTTTACCCGTTCCAAACGTATTCACGAGCACGGAAACCGGCTCGGCCACACCGATGGCATAAGCAAGCTGCACTTCGATTCTAGAGGCCAGCCCAGCCGCTACAAGATTCTTTGCGACGTAACGTGCCATGTAGCAGGCCGAACGGTCAACCTTCGTTGGGTCCTTGCCTGAAAAAGCGCCGCCGCCATGGCGGCCCATACCGCCGTAAGTATCCACAATGATTTTGCGCCCGGTGAGTCCTGTATCGCCATTGGGTCCGCCAATCACGAAACGCCCGGTCGGATTGATGTGGAACTTGGTATGCGAATCGACCATGTTGGACGGAACGACAGGATCGATGATGTACCTCTTGACGTCGGCGCGAATCTGTTCGGTCGAGACGTCGTCATCGTGCTGTGTCGAGATCACGACCGCTTCGATGCGCTGGGGCCGGCCGTCCACGTATTCCACGCTGACTTGGCTTTTGCCGTCGGGACGAAGGTAAGCAAGCTCCTTCGAACGGCGGGATTCGCTCAACCGTTGACCCAATTTATGAGCCATCATGATGGGGAGCGGCATCAGTTCGGCAGTTTCGTCGCAGGCATAGCCGAACATGAGACCCTGGTCGCCCGCGCCGCCGGTATCGACACCCATGGCGATGTCGGGCGACTGCGACTGGATCATATTTACGACCGCGCAGGTTTTCGAATCGAAGCCAAACGCCGCGTCGGTGTACCCGATGTCGTGAATAACACTGCGAACCAGCTTCGGAACATCGACATACGTCTTGGTTGTGATTTCACCCGCCACGATGCAGATGCCGGTCGTGACCAAGGTTTCGCAGGCAACGCGGCCCATCGGATCGTCCGTGAGGACAGCGTCGAGAATGGCGTCGGAGACCTGGTCGGCAACTTTGTCCGGGTGCCCTTCAGTGACAGATTCGGACGTAAAGATATATTTCATCGAAACGGCGGAGTTTCCTTTCTGGGATGGTTGATCGGGAAGCCGGGGTGCTCTTATAAGAGCACAAGGGTATCAAGTCAATAGTGTAACAGGACTTACCGGTTCCAGGGAAACGGTCCGTCTAGGCGGCTTCAGCGCCTCTCCAGTCGATCTCGTGGCCGTTTTCGTCGAAGCAGTGGGCGAAGAGGCCGGGCTTGATGTCGATGGCGCGCACCTCGATTTGTTCAATCGTAAATTCGAAGCCAATTTCGTCGTGGTTGAATTCTTTGTCTTCCTCCACGTGAGTAATGTAGACCTTTGCGACTTCGTTGAGGCGTTCTTCGGTTTCGCGTCTGCGGTTTCTCTGCATCTCACGGAGCGTTTCGGAATCCTTCTCGCGCTGGCGGCGGAGGCGGCCTTCCTGAACGCTCAGGTTGTTTGAGTTGGCGCTGATAGACGAGGAAGGTCTTGGCTTCGATGAGTATTGCTGAGCATCGCAGCGGTGCCACAGCCGGAGTTGTTCATGAGCTGGCACTTCAACTCGAGCAACAGCCGCTTTGGTATGAGTTGCCGCTTGCCTCTGGCCTTGCGATTGACGGAGAAGAGGATGCAAGTCAAACGACTGTGCAAGAGATCGCAGACGTGTTAAGCGATGCGCTGCGGAAGCTCGGAAACGGCGCCTAAGATCGAGGATGCTACCAGAAGTTAGCGGAACTGGTTCATTCGGCGCACGTGCGAACGACATGGCGCGATCCACGGCTATCCGCGACGGTAGAACAGCTAGCCGCGAAAGATCGCGAACTTGACCAGTACGACTTCTCGCTCCAGGATTTAAAAGGACACACCTGGAATTTAAAGCAACTGCGCGGCAAGGTTGTGCTGGTAAACTTCTGGGAAACCTGGTGTCCGCCATGCCGGCGAGAGATGCCGGA
>JALYVD010000401.1 GCA_030853405.1 Acidobacteriota bacterium
GCCAGCAGCGAGCTTTCTTTCGGGCGGGTCGTGCTGGTTTTTTCAGAAGCCGACCGGGCTATCTCTTCGCGTACCGCCGAAAGGCGTAGACCACGTTCGTGCAGGATCTCGGCTGCGAAGCTCTTCTCTTCCCGAAGCAATCCTAATAACAGGTGCTCCGTGCCGATGTGTTTGTGGCTGAGGCGCTCCGCCTCTTCGGCCCCATAAGCCAGTACACGTTTGCATTCGTGGCTGAGCGGAAGATCGACGGACGTCGAGACCTTCTCGCGCACCGTCGTGTGAGCTTCTATCTGCTTGCGAATCGATTCAATTGCCGCGTGTGACCGCAGAAACCGGTTCGCGAGCGCTTTGTCCTCGCGTAACAAACCAAGCAAAAGATGCTCGGTCTCAATGTAAGGACTCCCGAACTGGCTTGCCTCGTATCTTGCGAAGAAGATGACTCGGCGGGCTTTCTCGGTATAACGTTCAAACATAAGTGCCACCGTCAAGACGGGTTGCGTCTTGTACTACTCCGGCTTCTTGCATTTCCATCGCCACTGGCGAATGCAAGCCGCCCTTCCCTAACTCTAGAACCCGATCGCATCTTTTGGCGAAAGAAAGATTATGGGTCACGAAAACAGAGGTCAGGCCATGTGCCTTGTGGAGATCCGTAAGCAAGCCGATGATTGTCTCCCCTGTGCGGAAATCAAGACTCCCAGTAGGCTCATCGGCCAATAATACGTTTGGTTTCCCCGCCAGAGCCCTCGCAAGTGCAACTCTTTGCTGTTCTCCCCCAGATAATTCACCTGCGCGATGCGACTCGCGCGCTGACAGACCAACTTCGCCCAGACTTGTCCGAGCGGTTTTACTTGCCTCGTCCGGGTTAACACCTCGGATTAAGAGAGGCATCATGACATTCTCAAGAGCCGTGAACTCCGGCAATAAGGACGGATTCTGCCAGACGAATCCGAGAGCCCGATTACGAAACTCTGCCAAATCGCGGTCGCCCAATGAGCCGATCTCGCGATCTCCGAAGAGTATTCGCCCTCCACTCGGTTTTTCGAGCGCTCCTAAAAGGTGCAGAAGCGTCGATTTCCCGGCCCCCGATTCGCCAATGACTGCCAACCGCTCCCCTCCGGGTACCTGGAGAGACAGCTCATTAAGAACAACAACTTCCGCCCCGCCCGACCTATAGGTTTTCCTGAGGTTCTCCGCGGAGATAGCCATGCGCTGGCCCACGGCTAAACACTCTGCCTTATTGCAATTCGCGGCCTCATAGTTGTTGCCCTTCAACCCTTAGATTAGAACAGGTAAGGCAAGGATGCGTTGTTTCAAAAATAGGGCTTGCATGTCTGTATCAATAGAGTAGACGTTGTGGGCGGTGTTTCCGGTTGCTGACCGTGGTCCATCACGGACGTCCCTTAGGCTCGAAGATGGTTATCAGGCGGCTTTGGCGTGCTGGGTGAGCGAGAGGCGGCGAAAAACTTGAAGAAATACCTGATGGCGTGTGTCGCCGACCTGGCCGGCGGTAGCATGCACAGATGTCACGAAGTCTTCACCACTTTCAATCGAGCCTTCCGATCCACGAAGGCGTACGACACGTGGAAAGTGGAACTATGACATCGCTGGATAGGAGGGGCGTGCCGTGGGCGGAGAATTCGCAGAGGTGAGTCCATGTCCATAGGACGGATCGGAGTCTTCGCCTGAAATATTTTGCGTTGCTGATATTCCCACCGGAACCGCCCGCGCAAGTACCGAGGCCGGACTGGCGGGAATATCAGCTGGCAGGCTCAGAAACTCTAAGCCGGTACCCGTTTGTTTTTACGAGCTAAGACTGCAACCATACCGAACAGCCCGATGCCAAACAAAGATAGAGAAGCCGGTTCCGGTGTACTGCTCGTGACCAGGGAGACAGGTACCCCGGTGGGCAATGCCGGATCGGCACCCCCAGCATTAGGATTATCGAGAACGGTCGTTGCATTCCCATCTCCAGCCGCGTAGATAAGCCCGGCTCCCGGCATATCGCCGTCGCTCCAAAGGACGCCCACGTTTCCGCCGGTTATGTCAAATGCGACCCCGTAAACATCGAAGACGCCGCCAAAAAAAGGATAATCGGGACAGTTGTTTGGCGAATTTCCTCCGGGATAGAACATGTCGTCGTAGGAAAAGCCAGACGTTGTAAACGCCGGTGTTGCGACCGGCGGAGCGACGTACGAGACCGGCTGATAGAGCCCGGTAATCGCACCGGAAATCCCGTCGTTTGTGTCCGCGAACATTCCGCTGATCCCGGTGATCGCATCATAACCGGGAGTTGACGTCTGTGAAACCGTGAGTGTACCGGAACTGCTTATGCCTCCTCCATTAAACGAAAAGTTAACCTGGTCTGCCAGTGTAACCGGCGCCCATGCTACAAGCGCGACTAGTGCGGATAATACTATGTGCTTTCTTCTCAATTTTTCCTCCTCAGGATTCCGCTGCACGATCTCGCGAGCGGAATAAGCTCCTTTCAAATTGCCACTCAATGTCCGATTCGTCACGTGAGCAGCGTCTGAGGGGCCTCCTCATCTGAGATGAGGAGACGGATGTCGATTAGAATCAATGGGGCGCTTACACTTTCACGACTAAACTGGTACAACGAAGCAACGTTCCTATGAGTGCAAACGGGCGGATCCGGCGATTTGGCGACTTCGATTTCGAGGGTGGCAAACTCTTTCGCGACGGCCAGCCTGTACGGCTTCAGCCGCAGCCGTCCCGCATTCTCGAAATCCTGGTCAACCGGCCAGGCGAGATTGTTGCGCGTGAAGAGTTGCGCACCCAGATTTGGGGGGACGCAACTTTCGTCGAGTTCGATCAGGGATTGAATTATTGCATTCGTCAGATTCGGTTGGCCCTGGGCGACAATGCCGTGAATCCCGCATACATAGAGACCTTGCCGAAGCAAGGTTACCGGTTCATTGCGGATATCCTTGTTGCCCCAAACGGCGCGAACGGGAATGCGGCTGACGAAAAAATACCAATCGTTCCGCAGACACGAAAGCCCACCAGTTGGCCTATCGCGGCAATCATCTGCTGCGTGTTCGCTCTGGCAGGAGGTACGGTCCTGTATCTCTGGCAACGCGTTCCTACGGCGGGCGTAACCTACACACAATTGACCGATTTCACGGATTCCGCAACCGCTCCCGCTTTGTCGCCGGACGGCCATATGGTCGCATTCATCCGTGGAAAAGGCAGTTTCCTCACGGCCGACCAAGTGTACATAAAGGTGCTCCCCGACGGCGATTCCAAGCGTCTGACCGATGACCGGCGACTCAAGTACAGTCTGGCGTTCTCGCCGGATGGGTCCCGGATTGCGTACACGGTGATGGAGTCTCCTTCTTGGGCGACCTACACCGTCTCAATTTTAGGAGGAGACTCCCATCTTTTGTTGGAGAATGCGGCTGGGCTTACCTGGCTCAGCCGCGACGAGCTACTCTTTTCCAGAACGCGCTTGGGCTTGCATATGGGAATCGTCAGGGGAACGGCGACGGGCCGTGATATCCGCGAGCTTTATTTCCCCTCGCATGAACGGGCCATGGCGCATTACTCCTACGCCTCACCCGATCGCAAATCAGCGTTGGTAGTGGAGATGGATCAAAAAGGAGGATGGGGGCCGTGCCGTCTGATTTCGTTAGACGGCAGCTTTCTAACGAGATCAATAGGACCAGAAGGCGCGTGCACATCCGCCGCTTGGTCGCCCGATGGCGCTTGGACGTATTTCACGGCTGTTGTCGAGGGGCAAAGCCATCTATGGCGTCAGCGGTTTTCCAATGGACAGCCAGTGCAAATCACTTCTGGCCCCAACGAAGAAGAAGGAGTGGCCGTCGAGCGGGGTGGCCGATCTGTCATTACTTCCGTGGGAACGCGGGAAAGCGCCATGTGGATTCACGATGCCGATGGCGATCGATCCTTGTCCTCAGAGGGAGAGATCATTACGCGCCCTTCGCCGCCCTCTTTCAGTAGAGATGGCAAGGTCCTTTACTACCTTTTGCGGCATCAGTCGGCTGGTTCAGGCCCGGAACTTTGGCGCATGCCGCTGGATTCCGGCAAAAGCGAACCGATGTTCCCGGGCGTTTCCATGCTTGCGTACGATGTCTCCCCGGATAACCGAGAGGTGGTCTATTCGACGGTAGCTCCGGATAGAAAGTCTTCGTTATGGCTCGCACCTCTCGACAGAAGCTCTCCCGGCAAACGAATTGGCCGTTCCGGCGAAAGCTCACCGCACTTCGGCCCTCGGGGGCAGATCGTGTTTCAAGTGACAGAAGGCAAGTCCAACTATTTGGAGCGGATGAAGCGGGATGGCGATGCGCGTTCAAAAGTTGTTCCCTACCCCATCGTTGAATTGCATAGCGTCTCGCCCGGCCGACGCTGGGTGATCGCGGGGGTTCCACTTCCCAATCACATTGGGGTCGCGCCGATGGCAATTCCCGTCGAAGGTGGACTGCCGCGCCGGATTTGCGAGAGCTACTGCGTTCCGACCTGGTCATCGAACGGGAAGTTCCTTTTCGTTCCGGTCGAAGCGCCTTCGCGCACCAGCCCTGGAAAAAGCCTGGCCATTCCCGTTGGTCCGGGAGAAAGCTTGCCCCAGTTTCCGCCGAATGGGATTAACGCCCTAACCGGCTTAAACGTTTTTCCCGGCTCACAATGGGTGAACCGCGCCGAGCTCGTGCCCGGCAAAGATCCCTCCCACTTTGCCTATGTGAATACCACGGTGCACCGAAATCTATATCGCGTGTCGTTGCCTTGAGCGGTGTTTTGTCTGTACCGGCTACGAAGTGATCGCGCAATGAGATCGCGGCTTAGTGCTTTAGAATCATCTGCATCGAGTGCATGATTGCCCATGACGACTGCGGTGGGCAGCGGCCCCACCTTAACGCTACGACCGGACTCCGCCTTGTGGTGAGAGCCGAGGACGCGCAAAGCGCCGCAGACGTTTTGACAGCTCAGACAGAAGAGTGAAAAAGCGATATTTCAGGAATTGCGCTTTCACCCGCAACTCCTCGACAACGCGCAGCCCGGAAACTACTCGCAGCGATCCCTAGATTGCGCAAACCGGAATCCTCCCTCGGTAGCAAGACTTTATGAGCGCAGTCTGATCCTCATTGCTTCTCTACAACATTGAACCTGCATGGGGCGTTTCCCTGGCAACCTATTTCTTAGGCCCGTGCTGCCATTGGACTTCCTCGGCCTCTCCCGGGAACGGCCAGTCTTTATTCAGCAGCAACTCGTTCTCGCGAACCGCCTTCGGGACCTTGTTGATCTTCAGATTCTCGGCGATATGCACTCCGGTTTTGCCCGCAGTTGCAATATCGATGTCACCATCGCCGTCCAGGTCTTCCGTGATGAACTGCGTCCCAGCGCCTTCCGTACCATTCACTGAAATCGGATAGCGCGTAAATTCACCGGTCTTGCGGTTGATCTTGTAGTAATAGATGACCAGCGGATCGTAAGAGCCAGGATCGTTGCCGCTGTGGCCCCGATAGCGCTTGCCCGCGAGCAGTTCCGGTTGTCCATCGCCGTCGATATCCACTAGCTTCAGCACGTGCACCTGGGAGAACGATTCATCAATCGTGTGCTTCTCCCAATGCCGGTTCGCCGCATCGCCGCGCTGTTCCAGCCAATAAAGGCCATAACTGTGGCCGCGCCCATAGATGATGTCGGTCTTGCCGTCGCCGTTCACGTCGTAGCCGATGATCGGGAACCCCGTTTCGCCCAGATTCCAGTCGCCATGCCATTCGAAGTTGTCGTGATCGGCATCGATATTCTTAAACCAGCCGAACGGAGTCAGAATGTCTATTTTGCCGTCGCCATCGACGTCCGCCATTCCGATTCCGTGCCCGTCCTGATCGTGTCCGCCTGGGTAGTGAACTCTGGGTTCCTTACCCGCGAAATCGATCCAAATTACGCCGGAACGCCCGTAGTGAGCCAGCGCGAGATCCGGCACGCCATCGCCGTTGATGTCCGCCATCCAGCCACCCTCAGTTTCAATGGAGTGAGTGATGAAGTGCTTCGGCCAAGGGGCGCCCAGTTTCTTCGGATTCTCGTACCACCAGACGCCATCGGTCATCCAGCCCACTGTAACTACATCGGGAGCGCCGTCTTGGTTTACGTCCACAGCCCACTCGCCGCAATCGGAGACAAATTCGCCGACTGCTTCGACCGTACGGTATTGATGCCGTTTCCAGTCGCCGCCATTAGGCCCGGGATTCTCATACCAATAAGCGCCGCTCACCAGGTCGGGTCTTCCATCGCCGTTCATGTCGATGGTGGTGATGCCCTCGGCATGGTCGCTACTCAGGCGATGAACGAAGAACGTATTTTGCGGAACTCCGCCGGGGCCAGGGCCGCGTGTTTCCAGTTTGTTCTGTGCGAGTGCAACCGCCGCAGCCAATGCGACGGCCCCCGTCACCGAAAAAATGATGGTTCTATTCTTCATGGCTTACTAACAAATACTACTGCGCTGTGTTTCTCGTTTCCGGCAAAGCTGTATTCTAAGTTGATCGGCTTGCATCATTTGCCGGATAAGCATGAGAAAAGTCTCCACTGTCGCCATAGTTTCGAAGCCGAAGATTGCTGAAGCGGCGGATATCGTTACAGGTTTACTGAGGTGGCTCGATGAACGCGGTATCAAATATAGATGCGACGAACAGACAGCCTATTATGCGGGACGCGAGGAGTTCTTTGGCCGCGACGAACTGCCCGACGGCGCCGATTTGATGATCGTACTCGGTGGCGACGGAACTCTTTTGGCGGCGGCCCGCACAATCGGCGGCCGCGACATCCCGCTTTTGGCCGTGAATCTCGGGCATCTTGGATTTCTCACGGCTATCACGCTTGAAGATCTCTATCCGGAACTGGAGCGGGCGCTGCGAGATGAGCACCGCATCGGCATTCGCCGGATGCTCGACTGTGAGTTGATGCGAAATGGTGAGACGATCGCCTGTTACTCGGCATTGAACGATATCGTGATTACGAAATCGATGCTCGCCCGTATGATCGATCTCGACACGCATGTGGACAATCACTTTGTGGCCGCTTATAAGGCGGACGGTCTGATCATTTCGACACCGACAGGTTCGACCGCCTACTCGCTTTCGGCGGGTGGTCCGGTGATCTTTCCGTCGGTGGCTGCCGTCTGCATCACACCGATTTGCCCGCATATGCTGACGAACCGGCCGGTCATCGTTCCCGACACGGCGGTGATTCAGATTTTGTGTCATGGGGAGGAGGGAACGTATCTTACGATCGATGGACAGGTTGGCGAGCCGATGTCCAAAGGCGATCGGGTGATCTGCAAATCATCGCGTAAGAGCATCAGCCTGATTCGCCCTCCGAAGATGTTGTTTTTTGATGTGTTGCGGGAGAAGTTGAAGTGGGGCGAACGGTAGGTGTGCTGTATTGGCACAAGCGTTTAGACTGGGAGAGTGCAAGGGTTACAACGGATGACAGCGATTATTGAGCGCGAGGACGATGGTTTTGTAGCTTTATGTCCCGAACTCGACATCGCAAGCCAAGGTGGCTCAATTGAGGAAGCTAGAGCAAACCTGACGGAGGCTGTGACGCTTTTCTTTGAGGTTGCCGGTGCACCAGAGATCCTAAGTCGCCTAGACAATGAGGTGTTCGTGACTCAGATCAAGGCCTAGCGCCGCCGTTGCAGGAGACGTTTCCATTCAAGTAGCCACTGTTTAGCGTAGATGCAAACTTTCGACTACGCCAAGCGCTGCTCCGCCTGTCAATTTCCAGAGAAGTATTGTGCGACCTATATAGGTCCGAGGTTCCAAGCTGATAGTAAAAGGAAGATCTTCTTCATTGGCCTCGACAGCGGATGTGATGGGAACGGTGAACTCTGTGCGGGGGCGTGGCAGGAGTCGGTGCTCTGCAACTATCGTGAAGACGAAGTACCCTGGAACTGGCACTACAAAGCGTGCATCGCGATAACCTCCGATATCCACGGTCTGTCTTGTCAAACGGGCTGTAAGGAGAAGTGCTCTGGCAACTCAGCCGAACTGTGCGCCTTAACTCATTTTGCCCAGGGCAACGCTGTAAAGTGCGTGCATCCGGGGAGCCGAACCAAAGAGTTCAAACAGCAGCATCTGATTTCTTCTTGTCTATCGCTGGCTGCCCTTGAAGTTAACGACCTGCAAGCGGACATTATCATCCTGCAAAGCCCACAAATCGAAGATCGCTTTTACGAACTGATGCGCGAATTTGGAGCTTTTAGTGAGGAGACCGAATGCTCGGGCGTATTCACCTGCAAAACGACGCACAAGCAATCAATCGTGATTACCACCATTCACCCATCTAGTTGGTGGCGAAAACGGCGATTTGCCTCGTTTGAAGCTTATTTGGAAGACCATATCGGCCCTCGTCTGCGGATTGTCCACGATTTTCTTGATCGAGCTGGGCGTGAGCTCTGATCAGAAACTCAATACACATCGGGCGGTACACAGAGCGGGCCAGGACTGCTGTCGCACGAAATTAGCAGTTGAGAGCGAGCGCTGCTCCACGGATCATTGTTACCTGAAAAGATCCACGAGGGTTGGGGCGTCGTTCATCAGTTTGTGTCCATCGCTGATAGCCATCGGAACCCCAACGTGGTACATAGTGCTGAACCACGCGTAGGCAACAATTAGCAGCAGGACAAGCGCATCCGCGAGCCATGAGGCTCATGAAGTTAGCCACAAATCCAAGAAGGGACAGCATACTTTGGCGCGCTATGTTTCCGTAAGAGGGAGTTATGGGATCGATGCTGATTCCAGGGCGGCTCTTTTCCTCGCGGGGTGCCTATTCATTAGAACGCGGGCTTAATAGATTTGTAAATATCACTGCTCTGGAGCCAGGAATAGGCCCCCAAGTGATGAAGGAAAAGCGGCGTTCCCCGCTTAGACGGAAAGGTGAAATGAGAATTCCGCTTTCTTTCTTTTGGGCTGCTCTGTTCCTCGCAACGCTCGCCGCCCCTGGCATAGGACAGGAGGAACTCGTCGATGGCCCGCAATACACGACCGAAGGAAAGCTTGAATATCCTGTGAATTATCGCGAGTGGGTCTTCCTTAGTTCGGGACTGGGTATGACCTACGGTCCGCTCGGGGCAAACGCCGGTGAGGAAAATCCACCCTTCGACAACGTATTCGTCGATCGGACGGCGTATAGATCCTTTCTCAATTCCGGGCGCTGGCCTAACAAGACCATCTTTGTCCTTGAAGTTAGAAGTTCTCAGTCAAAGGGGTCGATCAACAACGGCGGCCACTTTCAGGCGGGCGCGATCGGCGTTGAAGTGCATGTGAAGGATGAGAAACGTTTCCCTGGCAAGTGGGCGTTTTTCTCTTTCGATAAGGGTCTGCTGCCGGCCGCGCAGATCCCGGCATCCGCCTCCTGCTATTCGTGTCACAGCAAAAGTGGCGCAGTGGACACTACCTTCGTCCAGTTCTACCCGACGCTCATCCGCGTTGCCGAGCAGAAGGGCACTCTGGCTAAACGCCCATAGCAACTTGGACCAGGTCTTCGCGCAACTCTTCCTGCGTATGTTCGCTCAGTTTCCCACCCGCTTGCGTTACATAGAAGACATCGATAGCCCGATGCGCTTCGGTGTCGATCATGACGACTTCGATATTGCAGCCGCGGCCGCTCAACGCGGCGGCCAGATCGTAAAGCAGACCGGGGCGATCTTCGCCGACAAAATCGATCAGCGTGGCGGTATCGGATGCCTCATTGTTGAAGCGCACGCGAGGTGAAATCCTAGCGCCGCTGCTTGGCAAGCGCGATTGACGCCGCCGTTTCAAGAGGTCTCGCACATCTATCGACCCGCGCACAACGCATTGCATCGTCCACTGAAGACGCTCCGTCTCGCCCGGGTTTAATTCCAGCGTTCGCATCGGATCGGCGAAACGAATTACATCGACAGCGCAACCAGAAGCATTCGAAAACGCCTCCGCTTTCACGATGCTCATTCCAAAGCTGGCAAGACCTCCGCAAAGCGAGGAGAAAAGGCCTGGCTGATCTTTTGCGAGAACGGCGATGACGTAAGCACCGGCCTCACGGATGATTTCGATGGCAACCTGTTCGCGTTCGACGCTCTTGTAGAGGACAAAGTGCTTCTCAATTTCGGCGCGCGTGTGTGTGCGAAGGTAGCGCGTTGGCAGTCCTTCCAGGAATGCAGTCAGTTCGGGAGAGCCCGTCACGCTGATCTCAGCGCCGCGTCCGGCGTGAATGCGATCCGTTACCAGATCGCGGGTCAACTGTTCAAGTCCCAACGAGTACACACGCCAGAGTTGTTCAAGTCTCCACGGCGTCATGGCCGTCGGGTTCACGGCGCTGATATCGGCATACGTTAGCAAAGTTAATTGCCGCAGCCGCTCCGCCGTTCCCACCCGGGAAGTGAGAAACCGCGCGGTTGCGGGATCTTCCAAATCACGGCCGTTCATTACCAGCGACAAATCGAGATGATGCTCAATCAGGAATCGAACGGCATCCTGTTTCTGATCCGGAACTTTCAGCCGCTGCATTATCTCCGCCGCGGCCTGAAGAGATCCGGTTACGTGATCGCCCGGATTCGTACCCTTACCGATATCGTGAAGCAGTAACGCGAACCGTAGGACAGCGTGATCGTCGTCTTCTTCCGCGAGATCGTGAAAGCGCGGCGGAGTACCCGCCCTGTTAGCGAGCAGGTTGTCGATTGCTTCGATCGCGATGAGAGTGTGTTCATCGACCGTATAGCGATGATAGAAATCGCGCACGACCAGACTATCTACTTCGTTCCACTCTGGAATCGCAATTCCAAGGAGTCCGGCTTCCTGCATCTCACGCAACCCAAGCGCGGTATGCGGCTGTGACAAGAGTTCGCGCCATGCTTCACGTCCCACTGGACGATCGCGCATCGCCGCTTCCAGTTCGGTGGCGCTCGCGAGGAGCCGCCGTTGTGTGTCCCAGGACAGCCGCAGACCATGTCTCGCAACGAAGGTGAACAGACGGAACAAGGAATCCGCCGAGCGGAATGTCCCGGCCTGGTTCCGCAAAAAAACGCGATCCTTCGAGATGGTGAACTCCGAGGTCGATAGGCGCGTGCGGAAGTCACGTAACTGGCGGAACAGCGAAGGGTCATGGCTCTCGACGTGATCCAAGGCCCGCAGCGTTGGTTGAAATACTTGACGCGCGCTTTGATAGTAGAGCCGCATCCACTGCTCGGGCTCAATGGGTTCAAGCGGAAGCGATTGTGCGACCTGATCCTGCAGTTCGAACGTCAACAGGTTGTTGTCGCGATTGGTTGCCAGATGCAGAAAGCAGCGGAGCGCGAAAAGGAATCGGCGCGAGCCTTCCAGTTCCTGCAGCGACTCTTTCAAGGCATCCTGTTGCGGACCAAGCTGCGAGAACCAGCGCAGCAGATGGATGTCGCGGATGCCGCCAGGAGCCTCCTTAATATTCGGTTCCAGATGATAAACGGTATCGCTAAACTTCGAATGCCGTTGCCTCGCGAGTTCCGCCAGCCTGCGCGTGATGCTTTGCGTATGGCGCTGATAGAACTCGGGCAGCCTGCTGGAAAGCGTGGCGAATACGCCGGGGTCGCCGCATAGGAACCGTAGATCGAGCAAACTGACGTGAAGCTCCGTATTCTGATCATTCAGCTTGCAGCATTCGGCGATAGTCCGCACGGAATGGCTCACCCGCAGACCGGCATCCCACAGGACGCGCCAACACTCGGAGAGCGCTTCTTTAATCCCGGTCAGGTCCGCTTCAGATTCAAAGACCAGCAGCAGGTCTACATCCGAATGCGGGAACAGTTCGCGCCGCCCGTACCCGCCGACCGCAGCCATGGCGAACCGGGCGCTAATTTTAGGGCTTAGGCACGCTTCGACAGTCTTGACCACGATAGAATCGACCGCGCCTGTGCGTGCTTCGAGTACTTGCTCCGGGTCCCGGCTCGCAGGCGAGGATTCAGTCACCGCTAGAGGGCCGCCTCTCCCGTATCCCCATTGCGAATTCTGATCGCGTCCCGCACGTCGTAAATGAAGAGCTTGCCGTCACCGATTTTCCCCGTACGAGCGGCGGCCGTCAGAGTATGCGCAACTTCTTCCAGGCGCGAATCCGGAATCACAATTTCAAGCTTGATTTTGGGCAGCAGGTCCACTTCATACTCCATTCCGCGATAGACCTCTTTGTGTCCCTTCTGCCGCCCGTGTCCACGCACTTCGGTGATCGTAATGCCGTCGATGCTGATGCTCTTCAGTGCTTCCTTAACTTCATCGAGTTTATGGGGCTGAATCACTGCTTCGATCT
>JALYVD010000442.1 GCA_030853405.1 Acidobacteriota bacterium
TGACCCGATCTGTGCGAAGCAACTCCTTCATAAACCGCTGATCCTGAATACGGAGATTCGATTCATCGATATACTTTTCGGAAAGACCGGTAAGACGAGCAAGCTCCTGGACAATTTGCTTCCGTTCCGATTCCGAAAGCTTGTCGCCTTTCATCAGCGCCTGCGCATAAGCCGTGCCAGCGAATTTCCGCGCCTCTTCCACCGCGTGCTGCACATCGCCGCTTTGTAAGTCACCCGAGAGTTTCTTGTGAAACCATGCCGTAGCCGTGTAACTAGGCAAGAACATGATATAGGGAAGATCGTTGCCTTTTCGGAAATCCAGGGTCTGGAAATTCAGCACCGACGAGATCAAAGTTATGCCGTTCAAATAGATTCCGTGGCGCTCAAGCAGATACTTACTCAGTCCCGCCGCCCGGGTTGTCCCATAGCTTTCACCGGCCAGAAACTTCGGACTGTCCCAACGCTCATACCGAGTCAGATACAAGCGGATAAAGTCCGAAACGGAATCCAAGTCTTCCTCAAGTCCGTGAAAGTCTTTCGGATCGACTCCCGGCGCATTCCGGCTGAATCCCGTGGTCACCGGATCGATAAACACGAGATCCGTGAAGGCAAGCGCGGTCTGTTGATTGTCGATCACGTGATACGGCGGAGCGACGGGCATGCCTTCCGGCGTCAAAGGCACGCGCCGTGGACCTAGCGCACCCATGTGAAGCCACACGGAGGACGAGCCAGGACCGCCGTTGAAAGAAAAGGTCAGAGGACGCTTGGTTGCGTCGGCTCCATCCAGAGTGTAGGCGATGTAGAAGATGCTCGCTTTGGGCTTGCCGTCGTCTTTTCTGAGAAGAAGCGTTCCCGCAACCGCAGTGTAACGGAGTTCTTGACCATTCACGTGAATGACGTGTTGTGTCTTTGAAGACTTCTCTTCGGCAGGAGGCGCGGGAAATCTCTCATCCGCTTTGGACTCCGGCTTAGGATTCGCCTCCGGAGGAGTTGGTTGTTGAGCAAACAGATGAGATGCAAACAAGAGGCCAAGAAACAAGGAAAGAAAAACGCTAGGACAGGCAACGTTTTCCGTTCTCAAGACGCTCATTTTGTTGATCGCAGGGCTGGGGTGCGAGGGAAAACGAAGCCAGTCCCGGTTTTTCCACATGCTTTTGATCATTCGCCTGCTTTGCATGATGACACAGCATTTACGAGTCCCTGAATAGTGTGTGGTTCCGCTTCGACAGCAGGTTCCAGACCGTGCTTGCGAATCGTGCCTGAAGTAACCGGGCCGATGCTTGCAATCTTCGTCCGGCAGAGCGCTTCGACGCCCACCAACTTGACTATATTATCGACAGCCGATGAACTGGCGAATAGAACCCACTCGGGATAGGGCTCTTGAAAGACTGCGCGCGCCTGTACTTCCGCCTCTGAAGGCAGGACATTCCGGTACGCCTCGACGACATCGACGTGCGCGCCGCGCTTTCGCAACTCGGGAGCGATTGCGTCCCGGGTTACCGCCGCGGACGGAATCAAAATTCGAAGGCCGTTCAGCTCTTCCGATCCGAGCGCTTCAACCAGCGATTCGGCGACATAGCGTTCAGGCGTGATGCTTACTGTGAACCCATTTCGTTCCGCAGTTTCTCGTGTCGCGGCACCCACCGCCGCAACCTTCATGGCAGAAGGATCGCTCCGTAGCTCTTGAGCAAATGCCTCCACTCCGTTCGCGCTTGTGAAAATGATCCAGTCGTAACTCGCGCAATGAGCCGCCGCACGCCGCAACGGATCCGGATCGGCCGGAGGCGCGATGCCTATCACCGGCAACAGAATCACCTCGGCGCCCAATTCGCGTAGAGGACCAGCCAACTCCTCAGCCTGATGCGCCGCGCGAGTCACTACAACGCGCAAATCGACTGTGCGCCTTTCGCAATCAGTTCTTGCGCTACTCGCCGTCCCAATTCCTCTGGATCGGTCCCTTCGGCCCGCGTCCTTACATGCCGCGATCCGTCCGGCGCAAAAACGCCCGCCTGGACGTTAAGCATTTGGCCGCTCACCTCTGCATAAGCTCCGATCGGCAACTGGCATCCGCCACCGAGCGCCGCCAGCACGGCCCGTTCGCAACGAACCGCCCGGGCCGTTTGATCGTCGTTCAATCGCGCGCAGATGTCTCTGGCACGATCATCAACACGCGTCTGGATGCCGAGAGCTCCCTGGCCCGGAGCCGGACAGATCTGTTCCGGCGAAAACAACTGCGCTATCTCGTTCTCAAGCCCGAGTCTGAGCAGTCCAGCCGCAGCCAGGACAATCGCATCGTACTGGCCTTCGTGCAATTTGCGCAGGCGCGTATCGACATTCCCGCGCACCGGGTCAATTACAAAATCCGGACGCAGAAGCCGCAACTGAGAAGCCCGGCGATTCGAACTGGTGCCCACGCGCGCGCCATGCTGAAGCTCATCGAGCCGCTTGCCCACCAGTGCATCCCGAGGATCTTCCCGCTCCGGTATGGCAGCAATCGTCAACCCGGCTGGATTCTCAGTCGGCAAATCCTTCAGGCTATGTACGGCGACGTCGATACTGTGGGCCAGCAGAGCGTCTTCGATCTCTTTGGTGAACAGGCCTTTGCCGCCGGCTTGCACGAGCGATGCCGTTTGTAGATGATCGCCGGTCGTCTTGATGATCTGAATCTCCGAGGCAACCCCGAGTTCTTTCAAGCACCCCGCGATGTAATTCGCCTGCCAAAGCGCGAGGTGAGACCCGCGCGATCCTATCACTAGAGACTCGCCCACGCTTAACGATCCCGCAGCCGGAAGATTCGCCGCACTGCGCTCACGAGTTCGCCTTCCCGCGCTTCCTCACCGGCCTTTTGCTCCGCCGCGTGCCGTCTCATTTCGGAAATAGGTCCGTGTGCAACCTTGTTGACAATGCCACGTGTGAGTGCCTCCAGTGTTTCTTCCTGCTCTCGCGTGAGGACGCCCAGCCGCGGCCGGTAACGCTCCAGCACCTCGCGCCGGATGGAATCGAGCTCGGCTTGAAGACTCGCAATGGTGGGCGCTACATCCCGCTCACGCAGTTTCGCTTCAAGTCTCGCGACCTCTTCCGTTACAATCGCCTCGGCCTGTTGCGCTACTTCGAATCGGGTCTTTAGATTGCGCGCCGCGATGCCCTGCAAGTCGTCAATATCGTACAAGAACGCGTGTTCCAGACGATTCACTTCCGGTTCAATATTTCGAGGGACCGCGATATCAATCAGGAACATGGGCTCGTTCCGGCGCGCTTCGATGGCGCGTTGCACGACGTCTTTATGAAGGACATAACCCGGCGCGCCGGAAGAAGTGATCACAATATCGACGTCCGCCAGCCGGTGCGGAAACAACTCGTAAGGCACGACCTCGCCGCGGAATAACGTTGCCAGTTCCTGAGCCCGCTCCGCCGTCCGGTTGGTAATTAGAATCTCGGCCGCACCCGCTCGTAACAAGTGCCGCGCCGCCGACTCCGACATTTTTCCCGCACCGATGATCAGCACGCGCTTCTTGCGAAGGGATCCGAAGATTTCACGAGCCAGTTCCACGGCCGCATAGCTAACCGAGACCGCGCTCTGGCCGATTTCGGTTTCGGTTCGAATCCGTTTGGCGACATTGAAGGCCCGCGTCAGCACAGCGTCAAGCATCGTACCGATCGAGCCCTGATCACGAGCCTGCGCGAAGGCCTGTTTCAATTGCCCCAGGATCTGCGGCTCTCCGACAATCATCGAATCGAGACTCGCCGCTACACGGAACAAGTGCCGGATCGCCTCCGCTTGTTCGTAGACGTAGAGATGAGGCCGAACGGCGTCAACGGTCAATTCAGTGTGCCCGCTTACCATGCAATTGAACAGGGTGTCCGCAGGCAGATCTTCATCGAGCGCCGCCACCACTTCCACGCGGTTGCAGGTCGAAAGGATAAGCGCTTCCTTCACTCCCCGCGCCTGCATGTCCGCAAGCGCCGCCGGAATGTCCTCCATCCGAAACGCAATCCGCTCCCGCACGTCTACGGGAGCAGTACGGTGATTGATTCCAGCGACGGCAAGTTTCATCGCTTCAACACGCTCTCTAACCCGACGTGAGTGGCCCACGTCACCATGGAGCAAGCGAGTACGCTGACAGCAAGCCACGCCATCCGACGGCCTCGCCATCCCGCCGAAACGCGCAGGAAAATCATGGCGAGATAAAAGGCCCACGTGAAGAGGAAAAACGCGATTTTAGGATCGGATATCCAACGCGTCCCACTCTCAATGAACGCCCAAACAATTCCCGTGACCGTTCCTATCGTGATGAACACAAAGCCCACGTTCATCGATTGTGTAATGACGCGGTCGAGAGTCGCGAGTGGAGGCAGCCGGTTGGGAGAGCGCGCCAGTTGTTTGTTCTTCAGTTGTTGTTCCTGGAGCAGGTAGTACAACGAAGCGACCGCCGCCAGAATCAGCGCCGCATAGCCGATCAGGACCGTCGTGATGTGAATGACGAGCCAAATGTTGCGGACCTCCGGGCTGCTCCAGGAGGCCACCGGGAATTCCGTCGCGCCGATTAGCGTCATGAAGAAGACCAGCGGGAACAGGCACAGGCTAAAAATCGCTACTTGATAAAAGCTGTACGCCAGTAGAAATGCAACCGCGATTAGGAAGGCGCAAATGGAACTGGTCTCGTAAAAATTGTTTAGCGGCAGATGCCCGCTGGCGACCCGGAATTCCACCAGCGATACAAGATGAAAGACTACGCCGACTGCAAACGCAACCAGCGCGGGTTTGAAAAGGCGCGTGCTTTTCGAGAAAAGGTAAATCAGCGCGTACAGCAATCCGCAGGAGTACAAGGCGGCCGCCGTCCGCAGCCAGAGAACACTCATAGCGGGGGCTCCCCTTCAGTATAGGAGTTGGGTTTATGGATCTCGGGAAATTGTTATTCTTGACCCAGTTGCAAAATTCTTCGAGCCGGGCGTTTCAATTCAAGGTGAACAAGAGGCGAATCGTATTAGGGCGCTTACGTTTCCGGCTCCGTTTCGGGTTGATTTGGCGAAGAAGATTCATTTTGCAAGCGGCTCCGGGGAACGGCTCGCAAGATTCGGAACCGGACATTGGCCGGAGGGGACGCACCTGCAGATCGGACAACGGTAGATTGCCAAGAAGGAGGCCGGGACGTCCCCGAGAGGCTTTTAGCCGCTTCAGAAGATCTGGTGATTGAAGTTCCGGACCCGCTTGGATAAGACAGATGCGTCGCGTTATATGTGATAGAGTTTCCGAGCGAGGCGCAGGCTTCGTTTTCCAGTTCTCGGAAGTTTCGATGGCCAAAATAAAAAGCGGAGTTTACTGGGTAACTTGGGCCGGTGCTCACGCGAAGAATAGCGCTTCTATCAACGATCTTGTTGAGCCATTCAAAGCCAACGCCAAAGCGTTCATTCAGGCCCTGAAAGACGCAGAAGCACAGGTTGATATCGGCACCACGAGACGAAGCGACAAGCGCGCCTATCTCTTTCACTGGTGCTGGAAGATAGGACTTGGGAAAGCAAAAACCTCCGAAGCGACGGCTATGGCGGGTGTTGACATCGAGTGGGACCATGGCGACGCGGAGAAGAGCAAAACGGGCGCGAAGGAGATGATTAACGGCTTCGGGCTTGCCGTGCCGCCGAACAGCACGAACGCTCCTGCGCTCAACAGCAATCACATTCAAGGAAAAGCGATCGATATGGATATCACCTGGACAGGCACGATCAAGACCAAGAAAAAGGATGGCGCCCAGGAATCGATCTTGTTCATGATCGATGTCAATAAAAATTCCAAACTGCACGCCGTTGGAGCATCCTACGGGGTTAAGAAATTGACGACGGACGCTCCGCACTGGTCACTTGATGGCCATTGATGGATCGCGTTCTAAGCCAAGGACCTGGCCGGTTGTACTCTGCGCGGCGATTCTAATTCTCATCGCAGTTAACGTCTCGTGCGGGCGAGCTAGTGAACCGGGCAAGCATGCAGCCGTCGCCGCGGCATTTCGATTTGGCGAACGAGTTGGTTGGTTTCACGGTCCCTGCGTTGCCATCTCCAACCCACATCTCGCGCGCGGAACTCCGGTGACATTGGTCATTATGGGGGAACCTCAAAAGGTACAACCGGCACGAATCCAGGAGCAAACTGCTTCTACGAAGACGTGTCAGGCGCTTATGGAAGGACGAGACACGATAGATGCAAAGCGGGCGATGTCTTTCTATACGCTTGAAGCGGGAAGCGCCGGCCCAACAGATATGGGGATAGCAATCGTGGCGCCACCGATGAACCCGAGAATCGTGAATGGTTTGGCGAGGGTGGATTTAGATCAAGACGGTCACAATGAAGTCTTCTCTTCTTGCGCGACGAGCGAAGGAATAAAGTTCGCCGTTTGGACCGAGAAGGCGTATC
>JALYVD010000411.1 GCA_030853405.1 Acidobacteriota bacterium
GTCCGGCACTCGTCGAGAGGGACTGCTCACGGCTTCGGCTCTATGCCGATGCGGTCGTTGACGGCCAATGAAATCCGCTGAGTGCAGCCGAGGTAACGCTCCGTGGTCTGCACCGAGACATGACCCAGCAAAAACTGAATCTGCTCCAGCTCTCCGCCAGCGGCACGACAGAGGCGAGCGCAACTCCGGCGGAGATCGTGTGGCGCGAGCTTGCCCACGCCAATTTTGACGGCGAACTCCTTGACGACGTGCCAGACCAGCTTTTCCGTAACGGCGTCGCCCCAGACTCTGCCCGCGCTGCTAACCCGGCGGAAAAGGTTGCCGGCGACAATTCCGGCGGCCGTCGTCCAGTCATTCAACAGGCGATACACCCAACCGGGAACGGGAATTGTTCGAACGTGACCAGCCTTCCCACGCAGGTCCACGATTGCCCAATGGCCTTCACGCTGCTGCAAATGACCTAAGGACAGCTTGGCGACTTCGTGGCGGCGAAGTCCGCAGGCTAGGAGCAGCGCAAGCAGTGCACGATCTCGTTTCCCCTTGAGCTGTTCACTGTCCGGCGCCTGCCAGAGCGCATGTGCCTGCTCTGCGGTCAACCAGTTGCCGAACCGGATGCCCAGTTTCTTAACGCCCTTTACTCGCCGTATTCCCGCAGCTAGGTCGGCGCTGAGAAGTCCGCAGTCTGCCGCCTCGTACGCCAGGCGGCGCACGGCTCCCAGCCGGAGATTGATCGTGCCCGGGGCCAGTTGTCGCGACTCTAGGTGCATCCGATAGCGGACGACAACCGTCTTACCGAAGGACAGTCGTGGCTCGGAACAGTACCAATCCACAAACTCGTCGATGGCGTGGCGATATCCCCTTTGTGCGTCTGGGTTCGACAGGCTGTCGATAACAGCGGACTTGGCGATTTCAAGGTCCGGCAACCGCAGGACCGATTTGTTGGCGCGTGCTTTTACTTTCTTTTTCTGCTTTTGCTTCACGACTCGTGGCCTCCCTCGCCACAAGTCGATCATGTCGCTCTGCGGGGCCAAGCTCAGTCCGGGTTGCGCGTCACTCGCCCGGAATCGGCGGACCAAAGCCGACTTATCAGGACTAATCTGAATTAAGAGACTTTGCTCACAAAAAATAGGGTCCATACGCCGCCAACGGGTCCCCTACTGTTTGAAAAACCACGCGTTGCTGGCGATCTCGACGCCGAGAACGGCAATGTGTTTCTCATCCGGAGAGAAAACACCATAAGTATCCAGATAGCTCCGAAAGAGAAGGTGAGGATTCGTTCGCGGGTCAATGTAGTACAGTCTCTCCGTGCGCCACGCATCTTCGAGAAAAGAAGGCAGAATGACTAAATTGATGGATGGACCTTCGGATCGCGCCCAGGCTAGCCATCCTTTACCCGAAGGCACCGGGTTCATGCCGTTGATCGTTCCTATCCCCGCAACGTGCTTCACCGACTCAGACCGGTCAGTAATCACCGGACTGAGTGTGATCTCAGTGAACTGTCCTCTCGGTGTGTCGTCGGGAATGTCGACTTTAGTCCCGTCCGCCGAAAGCGCCCATCTGCCCAGACCTCCCACAACGCTCCTGGTTTTCGCCAGTTCGCGGCCCTTGCCCGTGACTGGATCGAGTTCGTAGTACGTCTGCACCGGCGAAGTTCTTTTAGTCTTCGGCTCGCTGAGAACTGCAGCCCAATCGCCAGTGGCCCGCAGAACGCAATTCGTGCCGCGGCCCGGTAAGCTGCAGCGAAACTCATCCAGCGGACTGCCGATCGGAACCTCTGCCGGCTTTCCGCCATCGTAGGGTATTCGCATCAGGCGCTGTGGGTGGTTAAAGTAAAAATCCCCCGGCTTGGTTCCCGGCTTGAACGAAGCGTAAAGAATCCATTTACCGTCGGGAGTCACCTGAGGCATATATTTTTCCTCGGGCGTGGCAACCAGAACCTCGGCATCGAGCCACGAAAGCTTCTGGCGAAACAGATCCCCAGTTCCATTGCGGTCCGATTCGAAAATGACTGACTGGTTATCCGTGGCCCAAGCGTGCGGAAAGCTGTTTGTTTCTTCGAGAGTCAAACGTCGCAAATTCGCCAGGGCGGGATCGGATTCCCCTCTCCAGTCTGCTACGTAGGTCTGCTGAAATCTCTCTGTTCTTACCACCGAAAGCGACTTGCCGTCCAGAGTGCCCGTTAGTTGGGCCAGTATCGCTCTCCGCAAATGAGAAAGCTGCCGAGGGGCGCTGAGCACTCGACCCGTCTGCAGGTCCGTCCGCATGGACCAAAGATTGTAAAAAGCGTGGCTTCGGCCGAGTCGGTCGTCAGCTCGGATAAACAGGAGATCTCCTGTCGTCGTAAAAAAACCAGAATTTAACCAGATATCCCGAATTCGATTGGTAAAACGATGCCTTTCCAGATCGTAAACGGCAAGATCGCTGGTACCGCAATAGTCCGGGTTGACGAAACCATCCTCCGGAGAGACGCCGCTTCCGCATGCGCCTAAGCGAAGGAACCAGAGACGAGTATCGTCCCCTGACCAAAGGATAATCGGGATTCTTTCCGCTGCTGAAACCGTAAATAACTGTCGCGAACTTCCCCCGTACACCGGTCCCACCCAAACTTGCTGGCGATCTCTGGTCAGCCACGCCAACTGTTTGCCGTCATGGGAGAGTGTCGCCACTTCCACATTCGTTCGAAGGCGCATCGCCGGACGGCCCTCGGAGGAAATTCGCCAAACGTCGAAGGAGGACCCCGGCGTCGTGCCAACCGCAAGCAGTCCGCCATCGAATGGAAACAGCAAGCGATAAATGGAAAGCCCTTGCGGAATATCGAGTTCGCGCGTCGCGCCAGTGCTGTTGTCGCGCAGGAAGAGCCCGCCATCCACAGTGGCATACGCCAGACGTTTCCCATCGGGCGAAAGTCCAGCGGCGGTGACATCGTGACTTTCGGTTTTACGCGTGATCTGCTCGAAAACCGGTTCGCGCAGCATCCGCCGCTCCTTCCAGTTTTGAACCGCAAAGAAAACCACCAGTGCCGTCAGAACAGTCAGGCCAACGGCAATCGAGGCATTTCTTCCCGATCGCTCCAGCCGCTCGAACTGCAAAGCTGCTGTCGCGGCAGTCGGGCGCAATTCCGGCTGCTGGTTCCGCAAATGCGTCAGCAGAGGATGACGCCACTGGCTCGCCTCCTCCAGGACGAGAGCCAATGAGTACAGATCGCTGGCGCCGGTAATTGCTTCCCCACGCTTCTGTTCAGGCGACATGTACCGGACAGTGCCAACAGGCAACGCCGGCATGTTCCCGGAAGCCGTGCGTTCGCGTATCCTCTGCGCCAGCCCGAAGTCCATCACTTTGACATAACCATCCGGCCGGACCATAATGTTCTCCGGCTTGATGTCGCGATGCACAATGCCTTTGGCGTGCGCGGCCGCCAAAGCGCCTGCAATCTGACGCCCGACGCGAATCACATTGCGGCGTGAAAGCCGCCCAGCTTTCAGCCCAACTTTGAGCATGGCCCGGAGCGATTGCCCTTCCACCAGTTCCATTACGATGGCAAGGCCCCATTGTGTCTGGATAATTTCATAAACCGTGACGATGTTGGGGTGATTGAGCGCGGAGGCGGCGCGGGCTTCACGAATAATCTGTGCCGAGGCGGTAAGCGGCGAGGGCAGATCGGCGGGTAGGAACTTGAGCGCGACCTGGCGATGCAGTTCCGTGTCCTCGGCCGAATAAATTTCACCCATTCCGCCCTCGCCGATGCGCGCAATTAGGACGTAGCGCCCGATTGTATCCCCGGCCCGCCGGTCGGGCGCTGGCGGAAACGATGGTCCGCTTGCCAGCTCTTCCAAGACCGAGATAACCTGGCGTTCCACCTCTGGATCCACGGTCGCGCCGCGCACGTATTCCCGTTGCGCTTGCAAGTCCAAATTCCCGGCGGTTTCGCACAATACCCAGGCCGCGCGCCACTGCTGCTCAGTCAAGATTTATCCTTGCTTTGCCCGTAAAAAGATGTAGAAATCGGGGGGAGCTGGCCGGGATCTGTCCCATAATTCCCAGAGCGAGTGAATACCTGTCAAATCTGCCATAGTAGCGGCTGATTCAGTTCGCTTCCAATTTCTCCCGCAGCCACTGTTTACAGAAGGTCCAGTTACGCGCGACAGTGCGAGGCGCAATCTCCAGCCGGTCAGCAATTTCCTCAACCGGCAAGCCTTCAAACACCTTCATCTCCACAATGCTGCGAAGGCGCGGATGGACCACGGCCAGCTTTTCCAAAAGGTCATCGATCTCTTGTAACGTAGCCGTGCCGCGCTCCTCTCCCGCCACGTCGAATTGCGCGATATCGATCTTCATCACACGCTTCGACAACAATCGGGAGTGATCGATCAGCAGATGGCGCATCACATGGCCTGCAAACTGTAAAAAGTGCTCTCGTTCCGAGCGGGCTGCGCTTTCCGGAGCCGGCAGGGACCTCACTTTTATTAACTGCAGGTAGAGTTCGTTCACCAGTAGAGACGGTTGCCAGGAGTGCTGGCTGCCCTCCGCGTTCATCTTCATTGCTGCCAGACTCCTCAGCTCCGGGTAGAGAACAACAAACAACTGGTCCGCCGCTTCGCGATCGCCAGCGCGGAAGCGGGCCATCAGACTAACGACCGTCAGTGAGGTTTGGTCGGACGTCACAGTATGAATATCTTATCTGGGACGTTCTGAAAAGTTTTTTTTAAGGAAGTGGCAGTGTTTCATGCGCTCCTCTCGCTAGTGAAGTGTATGACTGCCTTATTTCCACAAAAACTGTTTCCCAAAGCTTCGTTCAGAACAGTCGCGCTCGCCTTCGCAGTGCTGCCGTTGTCGATGCTGGTTGCGCCCGTTGCCCAGGCGCAGACGGCGTACTTCGCCGGAGCGCAGAGCACGGTGCCCACCAGCGGCTTGCGCGCTCCCTACGGCGTGGCGGTGGATGGCAGCGGCAACGTCTTTATCGCCGATACCGTGAACAACCGCGTGCTGAAGGAGACCCTGTCCGGGGGCGGCTACACCGAATCCACCATCGGCAGCAGCTTGATCAATCCCTATGGCGTGGCGGTGGATGGCAGCGGTAACGTCTATATCGCCGATAACCTGCACAACCGCGTGCTGAAAGAAACGCTGTCCGGGGGCAGCTATACCCAGAGCATGGTGCCCACCAGCGGCTTGTCCCAGCCCTTTGGCGTGGCGGTCGACGGCAGCGGTAACGTCTATATCACCGATACCTACAACAACCGCGTGCTGAAGGAGACGGTGTCCGGGAGCAGCTACACCCAGTCCACGGTTGGTAGCGGCTTGTCCCAGCCCTTTGGCGTGGCGGTCGATGGCAGCGGTAACGTCTATATCACCGATACCTACAACAACCGCGTGCTGAAGGAGACGCTGTCCGGGAGCAGCTACACCCAGTCCTCGGTTGGTAGCGGCTTTCCCTCCCCCGAGGGCGTGGCGGTGGATGACAGCGGTAACGTCTATATCACCGATACCTCCATCAACCGCGTGCTGAAGATTGCGACTGCGGGGGTTAATTTCGACTCGGTGAATATCGGCGCCAGTTCCACCAGCATTTCGCTGACGTTCACTTTCGATTCGGCTGGAACC
>JALYVD010000432.1 GCA_030853405.1 Acidobacteriota bacterium
GGATAGCCCCAAGCAGGCGTCGAGTTCCACACGTCCTGCACCGTAGGGTTGTTGTTGGTGTCGATTCCCACCAAAAGTTCACTATCGCCCGGGTGAAAGAAGTGCACAGCACGCACATCGGCGGGACCAGATGTTCCCTTCCAGCCAGGAAAGGTATTACCGATGTTGTATTCATAGAAGACACCCATGAAGTCGGTCAGCTTGGTGGCAAATTCACCTGTGAACGCGTAGGCCTCTGGCGACCCGTTCTGCGTAATGACAGGCTGCCCTAGCGCGTCGTTCGGCTGTGCAGCCCAGGTCAGACCCGCTTGTCCGAACAAACCGATCGGCACATAATTGATTCCTTCTTTGCTCTCAAACAGCTTCTTGCCGGCAGTGTACCCGGAGAGCTTGAAAAAGCGGCCCCATGGCGTGAGCTGTGGCCAACTGCCGCTAACATGGCAGGCCGCGCATTTCTGACCGGTCTGACGCGCAAACGAAGGTAAGGCATTTGCTCTCGGCGAAACGCAAACTGCGGAAACCAGCAGTATGAGAGTGCGCACAAATGGTCGACATGAACTCAAGCTGTAAGCCGTGTGCAGCACCGACGCCCCCTTAGGCATTGTCTTATTTCGCAGCGGTCCTGCGCCACCAAATCCGCAGAGTGGTGTCTCAAATCACTTCGAACATCAAACACTTCAGATAGTGCGTCTCGGGAAGGGTCAGCAGAACGGGGTGCTCCTGGGATTGGGTGCGCCGTTCGAGGATGCGTGCTGTCATTGACAGCTTCTACCGTGACATTGGGAATCACGGCGCCGGAAGGGTCGGATACTGTGCCCGTCAGCGTCGCGCGAAATTCCTGTGCCCCCAACGCGAAACCTAAGAGCACACAGGCCGCGAGCCACGGCGCCATGCCAGAAAGGAGCTCGTGTATTCGGGTGTGGGTGCGGTCCGTTGTGCGCGAGTTCCTTAGAAAGGACGCAACCGCCATCCACGCGGCCAGGGGTGAGACTTGAGATCTAAACACTTGGATCGCCCGAAGCTGGTATAAAGCCCAACCAGCTCGTCATTTAACTATTACCGAATAAATGCGGTCCAAATCTTCCTGAGAATAATACTCGATTTCCAGCCGTCCAGATCGTCCATTGCGGGTCAGAAGTCTGACCTTCGTTCCCAATGCCATGGACATTTCCTCTAAAGCCGCTCGAATATTCGGATCGGCGAAGCGGTTATCCACGGTCGATTTATGCGAGCCAGCCTCTTTGGTCGGATCAGTAATCTGCCTTACTAATTTCTCGGTTTCTCTTACAGATAATTGTCTGTTCCGAATGTCGCTGCACAACAGCGATTGGTGATCGGAATCGAGGTTCAGCAACGCTCTGGCATGGCCCATCGTGATCTCGCCGGCGATGAGAGCATGCCGGACCGGTGGCGCTAAACGCAAGAGCCGCAGGAAGTTAGTTACTGTCGAGCGGTCTTTGCCGGTCCGCTCTGCGATTTGCTCGTGGCTAAGATGAAGGTCACTGCTCAGCCGCTGAAAGGCAGTCGCGATTTCGATGGGGTTGAGATCCTCGCGCTGAATATTCTCGATCAGGGCCAGCTCGAGTAGCTCGTCGCGCTCTGCCGACCGGATCAGAGACGGAATCTCCTTCAAGCCCGCCAGCGCTGCCGCTCGCCAGCGCCGCTCACCCGCAATGATCCGGTAGCGCTCCTTCCCTTCCCGGAAAACCGTGATCGGCTGGATAATGCCGTGAGCCCGGATTGAGGCTGAAAGCTCCGCCAGCTTTTCAGCGTCGAACGCGTCTCGGGGCTGCTTCTCGCCAGGCTGAATACGGTCCAGTGGAATACTCGCGAATTCTTCGAAGTGCTCCGGAAGCCTTTGTGTAACCGCTGCCGTGCCCGCTTCAGCCGCTGTCCTCTCGGGCGGCTTCGATTCGACCGGGCTAACCCTGCTCGGTAATAGCGCCGATAGACCCTTGCCCAGCGCCTTTCGCTGACTTCGGTCTGGCTCTTTGTTCATGGGCCAAAATTTCCTTTGCGAGTTGGATATAAGCCTCCGCGCCCCGTGAGCGCGGGTCGTAGGCCAGGATCGTCTTCCCGAAGCTCGGAGCTTCCGCCAGCCGCACACTCCTCGGAACCACCGTCCGAAACACCTCGTCGGCGAAAAATTCCCGCAGATCCGATTCCACTTGCCGGGTAAGATTTGTCCGGTCGTCGTACATCGTAAGCAGCACGCCTTCGACTTTCAAACCTGGGTTGAAAGCGCTCTTGACCCGGTCGATTGTGTCCATCAGTTGCGATATGCCCTCCAGTGCGAAAAACTCGCACTGAATCGGGACCAGTACGGAATCCGAAGCGACCAGCGCGTTGAGGGTCAGCAGGTCCAGAGCCGGAGGGCAGTCCACTAGGACGTAATCGTATTCCGCCTTTATGCCGTCGAGCGCCTTCCTCAAGCGTCTTTCGCGCGCTTCAGCATCCACCAGGTCCAGGTTTGTTGCGACGAGGTTCTGGTCCGCGGGTATCAGCCAAAGCCCTTCAAAATTCGTTTTGGCTACAACCTCCGACATTTCCGCTTCGCCGAGCAGGACGTCGTATAGTGTTTTGCTATCCGGCGACTTGTGAATTCCCACCCCAGTTGTCGAATTCCCCTGGGGATCGGAATCGACCAGCAGCACCTTCAACTCAGAAGCTGCCAACGACGCCGCGAGGTTGATGGCGGTCGTCGTTTTGCCGACGCCGCCTTTCTGATTTGCAATGGAAATGACTCGGCCCAAGACTCAGCAATCCTAACATGTTTCACGTGGAACGTAGACAGAGGAGTGTTTCACGTGGAACATCTCGACGAGGCTTAGCCAGGCAGCGCCTAGGCCAAGCTTAAATAGATGTCCAGCACTGCGATCGCGGCTGGCGTTACTCCCGGAATGCGCCCGGCTTGCCCCAACGTTCCAGGCCGAACCTTTGCCAACTTCTGCTGTACTTCATTCGACAGCCCAGGAATCCGGAGATAGGTAAAATCGTCCGGTATTCTACGACCTTCTGCTTCGTGCAATTGCTGGACCTGCCGGTCCTGCTGCGCCAAATACCCGGCGTACTTCGATTCCGTCTCGACCGTTATTAGAACGCCCCGCACAACCGGCGCGCCCATCTTTCCGCACAGCCAGCCCTCAATCCGCTCGATCTTCGCTTCTGGACGCCGAAGCCAAAGCATCAGTGTGGGGTTGTCTGTGGCAGCATTCAGACCTACTAGCTCCGGAATTGCGCTGGTCCGGGTCCGTTCCAGCAATTCGAGTATCCGGGCCTTCTGCCCCCGCTTTAAGTTGAATTGCGCCCAGCGCCTATCGTCCACCAATCCCACCCTTCGCCCTAATGGCGTCAGCCTCTCATCCGCATTATCGATCCGCAATTTCAGCCGGAACTCGGCGCGCGACGTGAACATGCGGTACGGCTCATCCGCGCCCTTCGTCACCAGATCGTCTACCAAAATCCCTGTATACCCCTCGTTTCGTCCTAAAACCAGTTCCGGGCCACCTTTGATCTTCTGGGCCGCATTCAATCCGGCAAGCAAACCCTGGCATCCGGCCTCTTCATACCCCGAGGTTCCATTGATCTGTCCAGCCAAATATAAGCCTTCGATCGCTTTTACCTCGAGCGTATGCCTCAGCTCTCTCGGATCTACTGCGTCATATTCGATGGCGTAGCCCGGTCGTATCATTTCCGCGTTCTCAAGACCCGGAATCGACGCTACCATCGCGGTTTGCACGTCGATCGGCATGCTCGTCGACATCCCGTTTACATAAACCTCGTGCGTGTCCAGCCCCTCCGGCTCGAGAAAGATCTGGTGCCGCCGCTTTTCCGGAAATTTTACGATTTTATCTTCAATCGAAGGACAATACCGCGGACCGATCCCGTCGATCTGCCCGCTATACAACGGAGACCTCGCGATACTCTCGCTTAGAATTCGGTGAGTCTCTTCCGTCGTGTAAGTTAGGTTACAGCAAATCTGGTCGCGGTCGATTCGGTCGGTCAGAAACGAAAAAGGGGTCGGATTCGGATCCCCGGCCTGCTCTTCAAACCGAGACCAGTCGATTGTTCTGCCATCCAGTCGGGGTGGCGTTCCCGTCTTCAGCCGCGTCCATTGCAGGCCTAAACCCCGGAACTGCTCGGCCAGCGTGTTCGATGCCGCCTCTCCGTTCCGTCCGCACGCATAGCGGGTTTCCCCGACGTGGGCTAAGCCATTCAGGAATGTTCCGGTCGTAATTATGACCGCTTCCGCCAGCAGATCCCGCCCGTCCTTTAACCGGACGCCTCCGATCCTCTTCTCGTGTTCGTTCGGCAAAAAGAGCAGTCCGCCGACCTCGGCCTGCAAGATCCGCAGGTTCGGCTCCCGCTCAAGCCACTCCCGCATCCGAATCCGGTATTGCTTTTTGTCGCATTGCGCCCGCGGAGACCAGACTGCGGGGCCCCGGCTCGTGTTTAACAGCCGGAACTGTATCCCGACTGCGTCCGTGAGCTCGCCCATCACCCCGCCCAGCGCGTCGATCTCGCGTACCAGGTGCCCTTTCGCGATTCCGCCAATCGCCGGGTTGCACGACATTTGGGCAATCAGGTCGATATTCATCGTCACCATGGCCGTGTTCAGTCCCAGCCGCGCGCAGGCCCGCGCCGCTTCGCAGCCCGCGTGACCTCCGCCGATCACCGCTACGTCGTACTTTTTCTGCATTCGCTTCTCATCCGCTATTCTATTCGTGGTCGCGCACAACGGTCAGCAATCGCCCTGTGCGCTCTCGGTGAAAATGAGGGTTCTAATCATTGGCGGCGGTGGCCGCGAACACGCTCTCGCGTGGCGGCTTGCGCAATCCCCTCTCGCTCCCGAGCTGTTTGCCAGCCCCGGTAATCCAGGGATTGCACGGCTAGCAATATGCCTGCCGGCTCCGAAATACCTCCATAGCTATGCGGGGTTGGCTGAGACTCATAGGATCGATCTGACCGTCGTGGGCCCCGAAGTGCCGCTGGTCGCGGGCCTTGTCGACAATTTCAGGTCGTGCGGCCTCAAGATCGTGGGCCCCACTCGAGCTGCCGCTCTGCTCGAAGGCTCGAAGCTTTTCGCCAAAGAGTTCTTTTTCCGTGCCGGCATCCCCACCGCGCGTTCAATCACAAGCATTAATGCGTCTTCATTCCCGCTCGTAATCAAAGCCGACGGTCTGGCCGCCGGAAAAGGCGTCGTAATCGCTCAGGACCGATCCGAGGCCGAAGAGGCGCTTCGCCGACTTGGCCCCGACGTCATCCTCGAGGAATATCTCGAAGGCGAAGAGGTCAGCTTTATCGGATTGAGC
>JALYVD010000445.1 GCA_030853405.1 Acidobacteriota bacterium
AGTTGCTTCCCAGCAGCGCTCTATCCTCCGCTCAGGTCTTCAAAGCGTATCCCAAAATCGCGGCGCTGGAAAACCGGACATTTCATTTGTTAATTAAACCGGACATCTTGACTTGTTACCAACACATACAAGTTTCGGCAACGTGCCGCGATACCGCTCCCTTATGGTCGCGGCTCGGTAGCTCGGCTCCCAATTTACTGCAAGCGTGCGGCTCTCCCGGTCCAACAAGTCCTCTGCGGATGCGCGTTCTTTGTCGGGGCGGAGCACCCGGCTTCCGAGTAAATTATGGTCGCGGTCAACGGAACCCGAATCGTCGCCGTGAAGACGCGCACCGTAGCACGAGATGGCAGCACGGTGCGATATCGGGGTTGTTCGCTACGATGAAGATATTCCATGCATGTTTCCGATGTTGACCTCAAAAAGACGGTCAACCTGCCTAAGACAGCGTTCCCGATGAAGGCGAACCTTCCCGCTGCCGAGCCTAAGACGCTCGCGCATTGGGAGGAGACACGGCTCTATGACCGTATTCGCGAATCTCGCGCGGGGCGTCCGCAATACATTTTGCACGATGGGCCGCCTTATGCGAACGGGAACATTCATCTTGGTACGGCCTTCAATAAAATCCTGAAGGATTTCATCGTCAAATCGAAGACCATGGCCGGCTTCGATGCGCCGTATGTTCCGGGCTGGGATTGTCATGGGCTGCCGATTGAATTCAAGGTCGATCAGGAGTTAGGCAAGCGCAAGGCTTCGATGAGCGCCGCGCAGATCCGCGCAGAATGCCGGGCTTACGCAGCTAAGTTTGTCGGCATTCATCGCACCCAGTTCAAGCGTTTGGGCATCCTCGGCCGCTGGGAAGATCCTTACCTCACGATGAGCGCTGAATATGAAGCCGTCATCGCGCAGGCATTTGTCGATTTTCTGCACAGCGGGTACGTCTACAAAGGCCTGAAGCCGGTGCATTGGTGCATCAAGGACCGGACTGCGCTGGCGGAAGCGGAAGTTGAGTATGAGAACCACGCCAGCCCTTCGATCTATGTACGGTTTAAGCTTTCGTCCGACCCCGCGGCGCTAGATCCCGCGCTCGCGGGTAAAGATGTTTATTGCCTGATCTGGACGACAACGCCCTGGACTATTCCGGCGAACCTCGCGATCAGTTTCAACCCGAAATACGAATATGTTGCGGTCGATACGCCGCAAGGCATCACGATTGTCGCTGAGTGGTTGCTGCCGCAAGTGGCCGAAGCGCTCGGTTGGGATCAGACGGTAGTGGCGCGGTTCCCGGGGGCCAAGTTGGACCGGGCAGTTTTTCGGCATCCGTTTCTCGACCGCGATTCGCTGGGACTGCTGGGCGATCACGTCACGCTCGATGCTGGAACAGGCGCGGTGCACACGGCTCCGGGGCATGGACAGGAAGACTTCGTTATTGGTCAGCGGTATGGGTTACCAGTTTACTGTCCGGTAGACGCGGCAGGACGCATCTTTCAGGCGGAAGGGGCAAGCGGCGTACTTCCCGAGGAATTGATCGGCAAGAAGGTTTGGGACGCGAATCCGATTGTGGTCAGACTTCTTCAGGAGCATGGCGCGTTGGCCTCGGCCGCGAATCTCGATCACAGTTATCCGCATTGCTGGCGCTGCCACAACCCGGTGATCTTCCGCGCTACCGAACAGTGGTTCATCGGCATGGACCAGAACGAACTGCGGACTCGTGCGCTTGCCGCGATCAAAGGTGTAAAGTGGCATCCGGAATGGGGCGAAGAGCGGATTTCGAACATGGTCTCCATGCGACCGGATTGGTGCGTATCGCGGCAACGCGTGTGGGGTGTTCCGATTACCGTTTTCTACTGCGAGGCGTGTAGTGAGCCGTTCACGGACAAGCGCGTTCTTGATGGTGTCGTGGAACAGTTCCGGCAGCACACGTCGGACGTTTGGTACTCGAAGTCCGTTGAAGAGTTGATGGGACCGGGATGCAGTTGCTCTAAATGCGGGGGCACGGCTTTCCGCAAAGAGACTGACATTTTGGATGTCTGGTTTGATTCCGGTTCGAGTAACCTTGCGGTGCTTACTCCGGAAAACGGATTGCGCTGGCCATCGGATATGTATCTGGAAGGCGGCGATCAGTATCGCGGCTGGTTCCAGAGTTCATTACTTGTGGGTGTGGGGTTGAAAGGCGGCTCGCCTTATCGGGAATCCATTACGCATGGGTGGACGCTCGATGCCCAGGGCCGCGCGATGTCGAAGTCCATCGGCAATACCATCGAGCCGGAAGAAATCATTAAGAAGTATGGCGCGGATTTATTGCGCCTGTGGGTGGCGTCGGTTGATTTCAAAGAAGACGTGAAGCTTTCGGATGTGATCCTGACGCGGCTGTCTGAAGCTTATAAAAAACTTCGCAACAGCGGCTTCCGCTACATGCTGGGCAATCTGCACGACTTCGACCCGGCTGTGGACAGCGTTCCGGGCGAGGCGCTGCAATCCGTGGATGCCTGGGTGCTGATTCGCGCGGAGGATCTGGTGCGCCGCTGTCTTACCGCATACAGCGAGTATTCGTTTCACCGCGTTTATCGTGCTGTCTACGATTTTGTGATCACAGACCTGAGCGCGATCTACTTCGACGTGTTGAAAGACAGGCTATACACGAGCGGCACTCGTTCACAGGCCAGGCGTAGCGCCCAAACTGCGCTGTATAGGCTGAATTCGGCACTCGTCCGGCTGCTCGCTCCGATTCTTTCGTATACGGCTGAAGAAGTTTGGCAGCACATGAAGGTACATACGGCAGGTGTTGAAAGCGTGCATTTAGACGTATTTCCGGAGCCGACGGCGCTTACCGCTGGGATCACCGAAGACCAGCGCGCCAGGGCGGCTGACTGGGATTTATTATTGCCGATACGCGATGTAGTTTTGAAGAGCCTGGATACGGCTCGCGAGGACAAAGTGATTGGGTCGTCTTTAGAAGCGGCTGTTTTTCTCGAAGCGGGCGATGATGTTTATCCTCTGCTCTGGAAGCACGAGGCGGAACTCGCGGCATGGTTCATCGTGTCCCAAGTGGAACTGAAGGCGGCGGGCGAAGGGCTGGCCGTACGGATCGACAGGGCGCGCGGCGATAAATGTGAGCGGTGCTGGAAATACACGACCGACGTAGGCAGCAACCAGAATTTTCCAACCGTCTGTGCGGCGTGCGCCCAGATCTTGCCGGCTTTCATGCCCGAATTTGTGGCCTAGCGTGGGGCAGCGGCAAAGCAGCTTCGCTCGGACGGCGCCTCTTATTTTCACTGCGCTGGTGGTTATTGGCGACCGTGTGTCCAAGCTTTTCATTCAGCAGAGGATGAACGGGTTCGATACCGTGCCGGTGATCCCCGGCTGGCTTCAAATCATCCATACGGAAAATCCGGGAGCGGCGTTCGGAATGCTGGCGGAAGGCAACCCATTTGTGCGCAGTGCCGTCTTAATTGGTGTCTCCGCACTCGTATTGATTTTTGTCGCCTCCGCGTTATTGGGCCGAAGCGGCTCATTCAGCGCACCGCTGGCTCGTTTTGGACTGGCCTTGATTTTGGGCGGAGCGATTGGAAATCTCTACGACCGGGTGACGCGCGGCACTGTCACGGATTTTATTGAAGTCTTTCACGGGAGTTGGTCGTTCCCGGCGTTCAATGTCGCCGACAGCGCGATTACCGTCGGTGCGATTTTTCTGTTGTTAGATCTACTGCGGCCCAAACGTAAGGCACTCGAAGAACATACTCAACCATGCTCCCTAGACTGATCCAGATCGGTTCCTTTTACATTCCTACCTACGGGGTACTGGTTGCCCTTGGGTTCCTGGCGGGATTGAGCGTCACGATCCGGTTGGCCCGGCGCGCGAATCTTCCGTCGGAGCAGATTACAAATCTGGTGGTGTACTGCGCGCTTGCGGGTATCGCCGGGGCGAAGCTGTTCATGTTTCTGTTCGACCTGGGCGACTACATCCGCAACCCCGGCCAGATCTTCACGCTTGAAACGCTGCAGGCGGCGGGTGTATTTCATGGCGGCTTCATCGCGGCGCTCATCGTTGCCGTTTTGTACATGCGCAAGCAGAAGCTGCCGGTATGGCGCACCATGGACACATTCGCTCCGGGCGTTGCCATCGGACAGGCTATTGGACGGCTGGGCTGCTTCGCGGCGGGCTGTTGTTGGGGACGGGCATGCTATCTGCCATGGGGCGTGCGGTTCCGGTCGGATTTTGCCGCGCCCGTGCCGCTCGATAAGCCACTCCATCCCGTGCAGCTTTATGAATCAGCCGCGGATCTGCTGATTTTTGCGATTCTATATCGATACGTCAACCGCTCGCATAAACCGGGGAACGTGATTGGGCTTTACCTGGTGCTGTACTCTACGGCTCGTTTTATCATCGAGTTCTTTCGAGTACATGAGCAGTCGCTGGCCGGTCCGTTTTCTCTAACGCAGTGGATTGCGTTGGGTCTCCTGGTACTGGGAGCGGTGTTCCTGCTGCGGCCCGGTGAACGCGTTGTGACTGCGGTCGCTTAATTTCGTTCTAAAATTTTGATGCCGTTCTCGAAGCTATATGGTAGTAGTGCGTACCAGATAAGGCCCCCTAATCAGTCGATCGCGAGGAGGCTGCCGAGGCCAAAGGCAGATCGCTGCAAAGAGGGCGACGGGCAAGCAAGTACGGCGATAGTTTCCGAAGCATCGTTACTTGCGTTCGTCGCGTTCAAGAAACCTAAAGCCATCTTCAAGCGCGGCTTGATGGTAGTGAGAAGTCAAATACGTCTCCATGAGCAGATCGCGATTCGGGGGTTCACGATACTGAGGGAACCATTGCGTTAGATTGGCTCCGCTGACGCGCGCATCCCACAGCACAAGCCGGACGCGCTTTTCCTTCAAGTTTTCTATAGCCGAGCGAAACTCGTCCGGCGTGTTGTATCCGTAGATGAAGATGCTGAGGGGCGTGGCATTCTCGGTGCCGGAGAGGAAATAATAGAGCGGGCAGTAA
Source organism: Acidobacteriota bacterium (assembly GCA_030853405.1). GTDB lineage: Bacteria > Acidobacteriota > Terriglobia > Bryobacterales > Bryobacteraceae > Bog-105. The sequence goes on from JALYVD010000445.1 coordinate 4,988, forward strand.
GGGTAGACTAGCGTGAACTCACCCCAGTTCGTGTTACCGATCAGCGCGGACAAGGCCCGTTCCGGTCGAAACGCGTACAGGGTACCGCGCCGCGTCTCCACCCTGGTACTTGCCTGGAGCGGAGTCACCAAGCTCTGCAGTCCAAGCAGACTGAGCGAGAATGCAACAGTTGCACGGGTGAGGCGGGCTCTGGGTAACCGGTGCAACAACGCGCAAAGCAGAATCAACCAAATCAGAGAGCCAAAAAGAACGTGTGCCTCGTTGGGGCGCTTCATCTCAGACAGCCAGAGCGCCGCTCCGGAAACCCAGAACGGGAGCAGATCGGAAGAGAAGGCCTTTCTTCGAAGGACAAGTGCCGCAATCGCGAGCAGAGCTGGTAAACAGACCGCGATGACAATAGGAGCCGCGATCAGATCACAGAAAAGGACCGCTCCGGTAGGTCCCATGACCGGGTCAAACATGGGGCGGTATTCTCGAAGAGTTTGGGCGAGTCCGAAAGCGTACGGCACTCGGTTGACCGCTCCATAGTGCAGGGCGGGCCACACGACATTTGCCCGAATAAGATCGCCCAGGGCCCCCTGCACCGAATAGAAACAGCAGATTGCAACCGGTACGAGGGCAAACGAGAGAAGCAGTATAGCAATGGACCGGCGACATCTCAATCGATCCAACAGACACACTGTCGGTAACATGTCAATTGTCCGCCTCAATTAACA
>JALYVD010000018.1 GCA_030853405.1 Acidobacteriota bacterium
GCGGAAATGTTCGAACGTGGCCGCCGCGTTGCCGAGAAGAAAGTCAACGATTCGATCTAACCCAAAGTAGAAAGCCATGCCTGCACTCGGGACAGAATCGAAGCCACTCGCCGCGTTTGCAAACGAGCCCTACACGGATTTCACTCAGCCCGCAAACGCCGAAAAAATGCGTGCGGCTCTAGCAGAGGTTCGTTCCGAGTTCGGCCGTGAGTACGACCTGCTGATCGCGGGTGATCGCCGCAAAGCCGATTCGAAGTTTGAGTCGGTGAATCCCGCGTGGCCTTCGGAAGTGGTCGGCATTCATCAGAAAGGATCGGAGCAGGATGCACGCGACGCAGTAGAGGCGGCTTTCACGTACTTCCCCATCTGGTCTCAACGCTCAATGCAGGATCGCGCTGAACTGCTGCGGCGCGCGGCAACCATCCTTCGCGAGCGCAAGTACGAGTTTGACTCCTGGCTCATCTTCGAAGCCGGTAAAACCTGGGCCGAAGCGGAAGCCGACGTTTCGGAAGCGATCGATTTCTGTGACTACTATGCCGCTCAAGCCCTGAAGCTGGCGAATCCAGACGCCATCGTTCAACTGCCCGGCGAACGCGACGAGATGGTCTACTTGCCGCTCGGTGTTGGCGTTGTTATTCCCCCGTGGAATTTTCCTTTGGCAATCCTTGCCGGAATGACTACTGCGGCGCTTGTGACTGGGAATACGGTCATCATTAAGCCGTCCAGCGACACGCCCACCATTGCAGCCAAATTCGCCGAAGTTCTACTCGAAGCTGGTTTTCCCGCCGAGAGTTTTTCTCTCCTCATTGGCAGCGGCGGACTCATCGGGGATGTTTTGGTATCTCATCCGAAGACGAGATTCATTTCGTTCACCGGCTCGCGCGAAGTCGGGCTGCATGTGAACGAACTGGCGGCGAAAACGCCCAAAGGCCAGCGCTGGATCAAGCGCGTAGTGGCCGAAATGGGTGGTAAGGACGCGATCATCGTTGATCGGGAGGCGGATCTCGATCAGGCCGTTCTTGGCGTTCTTTACTCTGCCTTCGGCTATCAAGGCCAGAAATGCTCAGCTTGCTCGCGAGCCATTGTGGATGAAGCCGTGTACGACGATTTTCTTGGGAAGCTGAAAGCGCAGGCGGAGAAGCTTACGATTGGACCTCCCGACGAGATCGGGAACTACATGGGGCCGGTCATCAACTCGCGCGCCAAAGAGAACATCCTTACATACATCGAAGTTGGAAAGAGCGAAGGACGGCTAGTAACTGGAGGCGAAGCCGCTGAAGGCGATGGCTATTTCATAAAGCCGACCGTCATCGCCGACGTCGATTCCAGCGCGCGGATTTTCCAGGAAGAGATCTTCGGCCCAGTTTTAGCTGTCGCCAAAGCGAAAAACTTCGACCACGCTCTGCAGCTTGCGAACGATTCCGAATATGGTCTGACCGGTGCGGTGTTTACGAAGAATTCCGAGAAGGCAGCCAAAGCCAGACAGCAATTCTTCGTAGGCAACCTCTACATCAATCGGAAGTGCACCGGCGCGATGGTAGGGGCTCATCCGTTTGGCGGCTTCAATATGTCGGGAACTGATTCAAAGGCCGGCGGCCCTGATTATCTGCTGCAATTCGTTCAGGCAAAGTCGATTGCCGAAAAAGTAAGTTAGGCGGAAGTCGTGATTTATTACCGGCTCGGCTCGGCTCGGTTCAACACGGATTCCAGCGAGGCCAGTTGCGCCGAAACGCGCTCGGCATCCTGCGATTTCGCAGCGCGTTCCAGTTCCCGTCCGATACAAGTGATTTTGGGGAAGCCATAGCCCGAACCTGAGCCCTTGATATTGTGGGCGAGTCTTTGGATCTGCTCCCAAAGTCCGCCGTCAAGCAAACTCCTGATCAGCGCAATCTCCTGTTTGCGGCCTGCCAGATACAGCGGCACACGCGCTTGGATTTCCGCTGGTAACGACGCCAGTTTCTCCTCGTCTTCATTGACTCTGGAAGGTCGCAAATGCCGGTCCAGTTCCGCCAACAATCTGGATCTCGAAACAGGTTTGGACAAATATCCGGAGCAACCGGCTTCGCGGCTTCGCGTCTCTTCTCCCGGCATGGCGTTTGCCGTCAGAGCGATGATGGGCACTGGGGCAAGGCCGGTACTCGTCTCCCAAGCACGAATTTCCCGCGTTGCCGCATAGCCGTCTTTCATCGGCATCTGCACATCCATCAGCACGACATCGTACCTTTTAGATTGCACCTTCAGGACGGCCGCGGAGCCGTCTTTCGCTATTTCTATCCCGTAACCTTCCCGCTGCAGGTACGCCTTGATCAGGAATCGGTTGTTCTCCGAATCATCCGCTACAAGAACGTGAGGCTCAGTCAACTGGATCACGCCCTTTTCTCCATGACGCTATACTTGTACTACCCCGATTAGAAGGGGACCAGCTAGTCATAAATCTAGGGTCGATTATGATCGACGTGACAAAAGGGAACCTCTCGGTTCCCTTTTCGTTTTTTGATCACTCTCCGAACAACTCCGGCTCAATAAGCCGTTCAGGCGTAGGAAGGCTCCATGTCCTGCGCGTATTGGGAGGAATCTTTTGAGGAGTCATCCACCATCGACTTCATTTCTTCTACGATCTGCTGTAGCGCACGGGCCTGTGAATCCATTTGCCGGCTCGCGGTACTCCCTTCGTGTGCACTGGCCGCTGTCCGTTGCGTCACCTTCTCCATCCGGTTTAGGCCCTCAGAAATCTGCGCGATACCTCGTGATTGTTCCTGACTGGCGGCGTTGACACTTGAAACCATTTGCCGCACCTGAGCGGCGCTCTCGGTGATTGCGAAAATCACGGCAACCACTTCACTAAGCTTGGTGCTTCCCTCGTTCGAGTTCGAAACCGCCGCCGCGATCATCTCGCCGGTGTTGCGGGCCGCCTCCGAACAACGTTGCGCCAGGGTACGGACTTCATCGGCCACAACCGCAAATCCCAAACCCGCCTCTCCAGCGCGCGCCGCTTCTACTGCCGCGTTCAACGCCAGTAGATTCGTCTGCGAAGCGATCTGCTCAATAACCGTAATGATCTGAGCGACCTTCTTGCTCGAAGACGTAATGCTCTGCATGCTCACAATCATCTTTTCGAGGGCCAGATTGGCTTCTCGAACCTGAGAGTCTACCTTCGTGACCACTACGGCGGCGGCCTGGGCATTCTCGGCGTTGCGCTGAGTCATGGAACTGATCTCAGTACTGGAAGCGGAAGTCTCTTCTAGCGATGCAGCCTGTTCGCCCGCTCCGGCAGCCAATTGCTCGCTGAGAGCTGAAATCTGCTCGGACGCTTGGATCACCTCATCTGCCGTTCCCGACATCTTGTAAGACATCTGCCGCAGGGTTGCAGTCACGCCCCTGACGACCCACACCACCAGCACGCCGACAAACAAGGAGACTAGCAACAGTCCAATGGCCACCCAGCAGCTTCGAATGGGAAGCTCCACGGCGCGGCTTTTTTCGACCTGTAAGCTTTGATGTTCCAGCCCGAGGATCGCCTGCGCGGCCTTTTGGACCTGGTTAGCTTGCGGCGTAACTTTTTCATCGAAGATTTTGAACGCGCTTTGATAATCCTGCTTGCTGCAGAATTGCCACATTTCGTTGTCGGCCGGAAGCCATGCGGCAAGCGCCGCGCTGATGGCCGAGTTTGCTGCCCTCCCCTCATTAGAGGCGGTCAGACTCCTCAATTGCGCCATGTTCCGGTTGAGGCTCTGCGTGGCCTTAGCGAAATCATCGTGTAAGGCCGCGGCCTTCGACTGATCGCCCAGCGCTAAACGCAGCAGCAGCCCGCGCTCCGCACTTAACATGTTCGCGGCTTCAGTAGCTGTGGCGCCAGCCAGTTCTACACTACCGGCGCTGACAGAAGCCGTCTGGGATAATTCGTTGCCCAGCGACTCCGTCGTATACAGCGAAGAGACGCTCAATAAAACACTGAGCGCTAAGAAGCTTACGCTTCCGGCCATCAATTTCTTTCCGATAGTCATATCAATCCCAACGAACTAACCTTATGATGCGAAATCAAAACTAATCCGTACGACGGCCTTGGAGGGCTTTCCGTCAGCGCCTTTCGTCAACCTGAAATTCTTATCGGCGGAATGCTGGAAAACTTCACCCTCGCTGATCTAAGTGCCTTGCGGAGTTCTATCCTGAGCTAAGGATTTTTCCGATCCCTCCTGCTGATTTCTGACCGCCCGTTAGAAAATAGGGTCATGCAACTTGCGGGAAGAATGCGGAACATCGAAATTGAATCGGCTTTCGACGTGCTCGTGAGAGCTAGAGCAATCGAGGCGACCGGGCGGAGCGTGATCCATCTTGAGATTGGAGAACCAGACTTCGCTACGCCCCCGGCAGTCGTAAATGCCGCGAAAATCGCTCTCGACCAAGGCTGGACGCACTACGGTCCAACCCAGGGCCTTCCTGAACTCCGGGAAACCATTGCGGCCTACATCTCCCGAACTCGAGGGATTACCGTCGGCCCGGAGCACGTTTCCGTAGTTCCCGGAGGCAAGCCAATCATCTTTTTCACGATGCTCGCCCTCCTGGAACCTGGCGACGAGGTGATTTATCCCGACCCGGGCTTTCCGATTTACCGCTCGATGATCCGTTTCCTGGGCGCAACGCCCGTTTCCATACCGTTGGTTGAAGAACGCGGCTTTTCGCTAGATCCTGAACAATTGAAAGCCCGCCTCACGGACCGCACGAAAATGCTGATCCTGAATTCGCCGCAAAATCCAACCGGCGGTGTCATCCCCGAAAGCGACGTGCGCGCAATTGCGGAGATGCTCCGCGGCCGCGATGTAATGGTCCTCTCAGACGAAATTTATTCGCGCATCTACTATACGGAAAAACCGCCATTCTCTATAACCAGCATTCCCGGAATGTTGGAGAAGACAATTCTTCTTGACGGGTTTTCGAAGACCTACGCCATGACAGGATGGCGGCTCGGCTATGGTGTTATGCCTAAGTGGCTTGTCGAGGCTGTTAGTAAGTTGATGGTGAACTCGAATTCCTGTAGCACTACCTTTATTCAACGCGCCGCGATCGCTGCTTTTGATGAGCCACAAACTGAAGTCGATCGAATGGTCGCCGAGTTCCGGCGCCGTCGCGATGCCTTCTGTGCGGCGCTGAACGAGATTCCAGGATTCCACTGCGCATTGCCCGGCGGCGCGTTCTACGCATTCGCTAACGTTCGCAAAACCGGTATTTCTTCGAAAGCGCTTGCGGATTACCTTTTGGAAGAGGTTGGGGTGTCGTGCCTGAATGGGGGGTCGTTCGGAGAACAGGGCGACGGCTATATTCGATTCAGCTACGCCAATTCAATCGAGAATTTGCTTGAGGCGGCCAAGCGCATAAAGGCCGCCGCGGCTAAGTGGAGTAAATGAGAATATTAATCGTAGATAACTACGATTCGTTCACTTACAATCTGTACCATCTGGCGGCTGATGTACTCGGCCAAGTTCCTCTGGTCAAGAAAAACGACGAGCTGACATTAGCGGAATTAGCGGCTCTTGATTGCGACGCCATTATTCTCTCGCCAGGCCCGGGACACCCTGCGCGAGAACGCGACTTCGGGATATGTGCCGAAATCCTGCGTTCGCCAGATATTCCAGTACTCGGAATTTGCCTTGGACACCAGGGGATCGGTTATGTAAGTGGAGCTTCGGTGCAGCCGGCGAAGCGTGTCGTGCATGGCCTTTCCAGTCCCATCTTCCACAACGGCGCGGGTCTCTTTTCAGAACTTCCGCAAGGATTTTCCGCCGTCCGGTATCACTCCTTAATTGTCGCCTCGCCCCTTCCCGCCGAACTCGAAGAGATCGCCTGGACGAGCGAAGGAGAAATCATGGCCCTTCGCCATCGTTCGCGCCCATATTGGGGTGTACAGTTTCATCCCGAATCGATCCGCAGCGAATATGGCCGCGAGTTATTTGCGAATTTCATCCGCTGCTCCGCCGAATATAAATCTGACCCCCGAAGTACGGTTCATCCGGCTTGGCCCACATACGACACACCGCAGGAAGACACGCAACCCGAAGCGCGGCGCGTCTTGCACCGGAACTTCGGCTTTTATGTAGAACCGGAGGACGTCTATAGCAGCTTGTTTTCTCAAGACGCGAATAGTTTTTGGCTAGATAGCGCCCTGGTGCAACCGGGTCTTTCGCGGCACAGCTTTATGGGGGGCTCTTCCATCCCCGGAAGTTTCCTGCTCGATTACAATGCCCGGTCTTCGCAACTTACAATCGAAGAGAACGGTCAAAGAACAATTCACCAACAGAAGCTTTTCGATTACCTTAAGTCAAAACTGTCAAGCAAGGTTCCCGGTCCGTCCGGCCAGGGTTTCCATTCTGGATTCCTCGGCTATTTCGGCTACGAACTTAAGGGCGACTGTGGCTATTCGATTGTGCACTCTTCGGACCTACCGGATTCGATGCTGCTCTATACGCCCGCCGTCCTGGCCTTCGATCAGCGGGAGCGTTCCATGCACCTGTATTTTCTGGAGGACGACAAGCCCCGCGAATTTCAAGAGTGGGAAGAAGCGCTAGAGTGCAAGCTGCGGAACGTCCGTCCTAGTCCGCTGTCCACCGTTGAGGCCATCGGGCCATTCACTCCACGGCACAGCGCTAAATCCTATATCGAAAAAATCAACCAGGCGCTTGCTGAACTTGCAAAAGGCGAAAGCTACGAAATCTGCCTCACCAACATCTTCATCGGGCCGCCCGTTCAGGAGCCGCTCGCTCTCTATCGGAAGCTTCGAAAAGCGAACCCCGCTCCCTACGCAGCGTTCCTGAAATTCGGCGAGGTCTCAATTCTAAGCTCTTCGCCCGAGCGTTTCCTACGCATCGCTCCCGACGGAACCGTGACATCGAAGCCAATCAAAGGTACCTCGCCGCGCTACGACGATCCGGCATTAGACAAACAGAGTAAACAAGCTCTCGCCGCCAGCGCCAAAGATTCCGCCGAGCATCTCATGATCGTCGATTTGATCCGGAACGATTTGGGCAAAGTATGTAATCCGGGGAGCGTGAGTGTTCCTAAGTTCAGCAACATCGAATCCTACGCCCACGTGCATCAGCTTGTCAGCACGGTGCAAGCTCAGTTGCATCCGGAGTGTACGGCAATCGACTGTCTGTTTGCAGCCTTTCCCGGAGGATCGATGACGGGGGCTCCCAAGGCTCGGACCCTTGAGATCCTGGATCGGCTCGAAGAAGGCCCGCGCGGCATTTATTCTGGCTGCCTCGGCTACATCGGTCTTGACGGCTGCGCGGATTTAAACATTGTTATTCGAACTCTTGTCGTGACGCCGAATGCCACCAGAATTGGGTCGGGCGGAGCTATCGTTATGCTTTCCGACCCCGCCCAGGAGTTCGAAGAGATGCAACTCAAAATCGAGCCGCTGCTGCGCCTCACTGTCACGCAAAACGGCTAAGTCATTGAAAAATAGTCCTACAGTCCAATAGGATTTTTCCTGAGAATATTCGGCTCCGTCGCACACTTAACCGGTATGGGCGAATCCTCGGCTAGATACTCGCGCCACGAATTGACATCTGCGATATTCAACTGGCCAAACATGGCATCACCC
>JALYVD010000019.1 GCA_030853405.1 Acidobacteriota bacterium
GCCCTTACCGAGCGCTTTTCGCTGACTCGGGTTTAGCTCTTTGTTCATGAGCCAAGATTTCCTTTGCGAGTTGAATGTAAGCTTCCGCGCCGCGTGAGCGTGGGTCGTACGAGAGGATCGATTTGCCGAAGCTAGGCGCTTCAGCCAACCGGATAGTGCGCGGAATGACCGTCTTAAAAACTTCGCTGCCGAAGAACTCCCGAAGGTCCGCCTCAACCTGCTTGGTCAAGTTTGTGCGGTCGTCGTACATCGTCAGCAGAACACCCTGGATCGCAAGATTCGGATTAAAAGTGTCCTTGATCCGATCCACTGTGTCTATCAGCTGCGAAATGCCTTCCAAAGCGAAAAATTCACATTGGATTGGAATCAGAACGGAGTCCGAAGCGACAAGGGCGTTCAGCGTCAGCAAATCTAAAGAAGGTGGACAGTCGATCAGAACGTATTCATACTCGTCCGAGATCTCCTGAATTGCACTCTTCAGCCGGGTCTCCCGCTCTTCGGCGTTCACCAAGTCTAAATTGGTAGCGATAAGATTCTGGTCCGCAGGAACAATCGACAAACCTTCGAACCCGGTACCCGTCACCGCTTCCCGGATATTCGCTTCGCGAAGAAGCACTTGATATAAGGTTTGCCGCTCGGCTGACTTGTCAACTCCGAGGCCAGTAGTCGAATTGCCCTGGGGATCGGAGTCTACAAGCAAGACCCGAAGCTCCGAAGCCGCAAGGGCAGCCGCTAAATTGATCGCGGTGGTGGTTTTCCCAACACCGCCCTTCTGATTAGCAATCGATATGACGCGCGCCAATAGTTCCTTCTCTTCGGGGGTTCTCGTCGATCCTAACATGTTTCACGTGGAACACTGACCGGGAATGCTGGCGCGAATGTTTCACGTGGAACATCGGCCAGATCAGGCCGTTAAACAAGCCCAGATCAGGCCGTCACCACACTGCCCAAACTAAGGTAAACATCCAGCACCGAGACGGCCGCCGGAGTCACCCCCGGTATTCGCCGGGCCTGCCCTAGCGTTGTCGGTCGAACTCGCGAAAGCTTCTGCCTGACTTCGTTCGACAATCCAGGAATACCCTCATAGGTAAACTCCTCCGGAATTGCCCTGCCCTCCGAGTCGTCAAGATGCCTGATCTGCCGTTCCTGCTGCGCAATGTACCCGGCGTACTTGATCTCCGTCTCGATGGTCGTCAAGACACCGTGTGCTAGCCCCTCGCCAATTCGTTTCGTAATCCAGCCCTCAAGCTGCACAATCCGCGCCTCCGGGCGCCGTAGCCAGACGGCCACTGTCGGATTATCCGTCGCCGCCGCAAGTCCCATCACCTCTGGCACAGTATTCGCCCGGGTCAAGGAAAGCAGTTCCGCAATTTTAATCTTCTGAAGTTGCTTGGCCGTGAACTGGTTCCACCGCGCTTCGTTCACCAAGCCCATCTTTCGCCCGACGGGCGTTAGCCGCACATCCGCATTGTCAATCCGAAGCTGCAGCCGAAACTCCGCCCGCGAGGTAAACATTCGATAAGGCTCATCGGCGCCCTTGCTGACCAGGTCGTCAATCAAAATCCCCACGTACCCATCACTGCGTCCGATCTCAAGCGGCGGCGCGCCCTTCACCTTGCACGCGGCGTTCAGCCCTGCAATCAACCCTTGGCATCCTGCCTCTTCATAGCCCGAAGTTCCGTTGATCTGACCTGCCAGGAACAACCCTGCAATCGATTTCACTTCCAAACTGTGCCGCAATTCGCGCGGGTCCACTGCGTCATATTCGATCGCGTACCCAGGCCGGATCATCTCCGCATTCTCCATACCCGGAATCGAAGCAACCATGGCCGCCTGCACGTCGATAGGCATACTGGTGGACATCCCGTTCACGTAAATCTCGTGAGTATCCAGCCCCTCAGGTTCGAGGAAGATCTGGTGCCGGCGCTTTTCAGGGAACTTAACGATCTTGTCCTCAATCGAAGGGCAATAGCGCGGGCCAACGCCTTCAATCTGCCCGCTGTAGAGCGGCGAACGCGCAATGCTGTCGCTCAAAATCCGGTGCGTCTCTTCAGTCGTGTAGGTCAGGTGGCAGCAGATCTGCGCCCGGTCAATTCGTTCCGTAATAAACGAAAACGGCGTAGGAACGGCGTCTCCCGGTTGTTCCTCAAACTTGGACCAATCGATTGTCCGCCCATCCAGGCGCGGCGGAGTGCCCGTCTTTAGGCGCGTCCACTGCAAGCCCAAGGTGCGCAACTGACCACCCAGCGTATTAGAGGGCGCTTCCCCATTCCGGCCGCAAGCATACTTCTGTTCACCGACATGCGCCAGCCCGTTCAGAAACGTTCCGGTAGTAACAACGACGGCATCCGCCAGAAGATCGCGGCCATCTTTCAGCCGTACCCCCACGATTTTCCTGGACAGTTCGTTCGGTAAGAGCAACAGTTCCCCTACTTCCGCTTGAAGAATACGGAGGTTGGGTTCGGTTTCCAGCCACTCCCGCATCTTCACCCGGTACTGCTTCTTGTCGCATTGGGCACGCGGCGACCACACAGCAGGCCCGCGGCTCGTATTCAACAGGCGGAACTGAATCCCGACCGCGTCGGTCAGCTCGCCCATCACGCCGCCAAGCGCGTCGATTTCCCGCACTAAATGACCTTTAGCAATCCCGCCCACCGCCGGATTGCAGGACATTTGGGCAATCAAGTCCAGGTTCATCGTCACCATAGCCGTGTTCAGCCCAAGGCGGGCGCAGGCGCGGGCCGCTTCACAACCGGCGTGACCCGCGCCAACTACAACAACGTCATATCTTTTTTGCATGGAAAGGGGAGGACTTACAATGAGACCTGCTCCTATATTCTACCGAGGAAAACGGTTTTTGAAGATTCTGATTATAGGCGGGGGCGGCCGCGAACACGCCCTCGCCTGGCGCTTGTCCAAATCCCCCAGCGTTGAAGCCCTTATCGCCAGTCCAGGTAATCCCGGAATAGCGGAGTTGGCACAGTGCTTTTCCCCTCCCGCCGACGTGACCGGCTACGCCGAAATCGCCGAGAGGCACAGCGTGGATCTCACGGTAGTGGGTCCCGAGGCGCCCTTGGTCGCCGGGATTGTAGATCTCTTCCGCAGCCGTGGACTCCGAATCGTCGGTCCGACCCAAGCCGCCGCCCGCTTAGAAGGTTCTAAAATCTTCGCCAAGCAGTTCTTCGAACGTGCCGGGATACCGGCCGCCCGCTCCGTTCAGGTAAGTTCCATTCAAGAAGGCGTGGATGTGCTGAAGAGCTTCTCCCTGCCTGTGGTCGTCAAGGCCGACGGCCTGGCGGCCGGTAAAGGTGTGATCATCGCAAACAGCGCCCGTGAAGCCGAGGACGCCGTTCGCAATCTCGGACCAAGTCTAGTCATCGAGGAATTTCTCGAAGGCGAAGAGGTGAGCTTCATTGGCCTGAGCAACGGGAGTGAGATTCTGCCCTTCGCACCAACCCAGGACCATAAGCGCATTTTCGACGGAGATCGAGGTCCAAACACTGGTGGCATGGGGGCTTATTGCGATGAGCGAATCCTGACGCCCGCTCAGACTGGTAGTGTTATGGATCGCATCATGCTCCCGGCTATCGTTCAGATGAAGCGGGAAGGAACGCCATTCACTGGTTTTCTCTATGCTGGGCTGATGATGACGGCAGACGGTCCGAAAACGCTGGAATTCAACGTCCGTTTGGGCGATCCCGAGACCCAGGCCCTTATGTACAGCTTTGAGGGCGACCTGGCCGAAACTCTCTCCGGTTCTGACGACGCTTCGTGGAAGACCCCCTCGATATGCGTCGTAATGTCCGCACAAGGCTACCCGGACAAGCCGCGTTGCAGTGACAGGATTACCGGCATTTCCGATGCGCAAAACACGGGAGCAACCGTCTTCCACGCCGGAACCTTAATCCAAGGAGAAAACCTGGTCACCAACGGAGGACGAGTGCTCGGCGTTACTGCCGCAGGCTCCACATTGCGATCCGCAATGGATTCGGCTTATCTCGCGGTCGATCAAATACATTTCCCAGGAGCGCATTACCGCAAAGACATTGGCCAGAAGGGCCTACCACGTTGGTAGACTGACATCATAGCCCGGGGACGTAGCTCAGTTGGATAGAGCGTCCGCCTCCTAAGCGGAAGGTCGGCAGTTCGAATCTGCCCGTCCCTACCAACACTCCTGTACGCTATAGTTCGAGTACATCGGTAATGCCCGTTCCCGTCACAGACGAAGGGCTGTTGTCCCTTATAGACCGCCTGCCCGATCCCGTGTTGATCGCGGACGACGCTCGACGCTATATCTATGCGAATGACGCCGCTTGCGCCTTGTTTGGACTATCGTCCGCAGGCTTGCTTGGAAAGCGCATGGACGACTTCCTGGATTCTGAGCTTCTGCCCCATATTGAACCGCAGTGGCGTTCCTTCTTAGACTCCGGGGTGCAGTCGGGTCCCTTTCGCCTCCTCCGGCCGGACGGCGAGACTCGTGACATCGAATTTACTGCAGTTGCCGGCATCCGGCCGGGCGCGCATATTTCTTTCCTCCGCGATGTAACCGCACAGCGGCTTGCCGACCGTGCCCGCTTCGAATCTCAACGTCTTGCTGAACTGGCTTTGGATGCAGGATGCATGGGCAGTTGGGTCTGGAAATCCGAAACCGGACAGTTTACCTGGAGCCAAGCCCTGGAAGAGATTTACGGCATGTCGCCCGCCGAAAGCGCTCGTGGTTACGAGGCCTTCCTGGCGCGTCTGCATCCAGAAGACTCCTCGGCCGTCCGTCAGACCATCGGAGAAACTCTTCGTATCGGATCTCATTATCAGTTGGAATATCGCATTGTTCGCACCGATGGTCCAGTAAGGTGGATAGCCGATCGCGGGCAGGTGCTACTTGAATCCGACCGCCGCGTCGGACTGGCAGGTGTGTGTTGGGACATCACTAAAAGCAAGTGCATGGAGCAGGAGAGCGCCGATCATGCACGCGAACTGGCGCGTTCCAATGCGGATTTGCGACGCTTCGCTTATGTAGCCTCTCATGACCTGAAGGAACCCCTCAGAAACGTGGGCGCACTCTCGCAGTTGCTGGCAAGGCAAATCAGCGGCAAACTGAACGGCGAGGAAATGGAGATGCTCAGTCTGATCACCGGCGGCGCAAAACGTATGGCGGAGCTTATTGATAGCTTGCTCGCCTACTCTCAGGTGAGTTCGAATCGTGACATTACGCTCATCGAGGCCAGCGCGGAAGATCTGTTGACCGAATCATTAAACAACCTACGGCTCTCGATTGAGCAAACCCGCGCTGAAATTAACCGCGAGCCGTTGCCTAGAGTTCGCTGCTCTCCAGTCGAGATCGTGCAAGTGCTCCAGAACCTGATTGGGAATGCAATCAAGTACTGCGGCCATCGGACGCCAAGCATTCATGTTTCAGCGGAAGAGCGCGGAGGCGAGTGGGTCTTCAGGATCCGCGACAACGGCATTGGCATCAATCCGCGCTATCAGGAACAAATCTTCGAAGTGTTCAAACGGCTCCATGGACAGGAGTACGCCGGGACGGGCGTAGGCTTGGCCATTTGTAAGGCGATTGTCGAGAAACATCGAGGCCATATCGGAGTCGAATCAGAAGAGGGCAAGGGCTCCGTCTTTTATTTTTCGCTTCCGCAGTAGCTTCAGCCGACCTTTTCGACCAATGAAGCAGCGCCCTGCCCGCCTCCCACGCACATAGTTACCACGCCATAACGCGCATCGGGGCGCCTCGCCATTTCATACATAAGAGCACCGGTCAGCCTGGAGCCAGTCATACCAAATGGGTGCCCGATCGAGATAGATCCGCCGTTCACGTTGAGCCGTTCCATGGGAATGCCCAGCTTGTCGCGGCAGTAGATCACCTGGACGGCAAAAGCTTCATTCAACTCCCATAAATCGATATCGGCCACCTTTAATCCGTGCCGTGCCAGAAGTTTGGGGACCGCAAAGATAGCCCCAATACCCATCTCATCCGGTTCACAGCCGGCGACCGCAAACCCGCGAAATGCCAGCCGGTACGGAATTGCAAGCTCGTCCGCACGGTCACGTAACATTACCAGTGTTGCCGATGCACCATCTGATAGCTGAGAGGAGTTGCCGGCCGTTACCGAACCCGCTCCACTTGTCCTATCGAAGTACGGTTTGAGCGCCAGCAACCCGTCCAACGTTGTGTCCGGTCGATTACACTCGTCCTGCCCGCATATAACCTCCTGAGTGCCGGTCTTTTCTCCGGTATTGTTATCCAGGACTGCCATCGTGACATTCATTGGCGCAATCTCTTGCCTAAAAAAGCCTTCCTTCTGAGCCCGCGCTGTCCGCTGCTGGCTTAATAACGCATATTCATCCTGCGCCAGCCTGCCGATCCGGTACCGCTTTGCGACCACCTCCGCCGTATCGCCCATCACCATGTAGAGCCCTGGGCATTGCTCTTTCAGTACCGGATGGGGATCGAAATCGCGGGGCGTGAGAGAAATACTCTCCACGCCACCCCCTATCGCGGCTGGCGCCCCTTCGTGCATGACTTCGTGAGCGGCCATCGCGATCGCCTGTAATCCCGAGGAGCAGAATCTGTTCACTGTCGCCGCCGCAGTGGTCACCGGCAGGCCCGCCAAAACGGCAGACATTCGGGCGATGTTTAGACCTTGTGGCCCGTGCGGTTGAGCGCAACCGAGAATGACATCCTCGATCTCTTTAAGCGCAAGCTGCGGCGCCTTGCGGAAGAGATCTTTGATGCAGTGCGCCGCTAAGTCTTCCGGCCTCGTCATGTTGAACGAACCCCGAAACGACTTCGCAAGGCCCGTCCGCGAACTGGCTACGATAACGGCTTCTCTCATCCTGACCCGAATGAGTATATACCTAAAGGGGACGCCATGAACAATCTCGTGCAATTAACTCGTGAAACCGATGTAGCCGTCATTACAATAGACAACCCGCCGGTAAACGC
>JALYVD010000021.1 GCA_030853405.1 Acidobacteriota bacterium
CGAAGAATGCCTTCATGGCATAGAAATCCTTTGTCAGGATGGGATCGAACTTGTGGTTGTGACATTCGGAGCATCCCATGGTGCTACCGAGCCAGTTCGTACCTAAGGCGCGCACGCGCTCCGCGCCATATTTCGCCAGGTATTCTTTTGGTTGCACGCCGCCCTCGGCCGACGTTCGCCCCATGCGGTTGTAGGCCGACGCTATCTTCTCCTCCACAGTCGCGTTCGGCATCAGATCACCCGCCAGTTGCTCGCGGGTAAATACATCGAACGGCTTGTTATCGCGAAACGCCTGCAATACATAGTCGCGGTAAGGCCACGCCGGGCGAGGGCTGTCGCTATGGTATCCGGCGGTATCCGCGTATCGGACCGCATCGAGCCAGCGAACCGCCTGTTGCTCCGCGTAAGCCGGCGAGACGAGTAACCGGTCTACCAATTTCTCGTAAGCGCCGGGCGAATTGTCCGCAATGAAAGCCGCCGTTTCAACGGGTGTGGGCGCAAGGCCGGTCAAGTCGAGGGTCACGCGGCGAACTAGCGTCCGGCGATCGGCTTCCGGCGAAGGCTGCAGGCCGTCCTGAGACAGACGAGCTTGAATGAAAGCGTCTATTGGGTTCAATTCCGCGATCATCGCGCTTGTTACGTCGGGTACCGGCGGCCTTTTCACGGGCGCATAGGACCAATGTATTTCATATTTTGCGCCTTGCGCGACCCAGCGCCGGATGGTGTCTTTCTGCGCCTCAGTCAACTCTTTATGAGCGAAAGGCGGCGGCATAATGTGGCCATCCTTGGCGAAGATACGCTGGATAATTTCACTGTGCTCCGTGTCACCGGGAACGATCGGCGTTCCGTGTCTCTTCGGCTTCAGAGCTTCTTCGCGGAGATCGAGCCGCATGTTCGCCATGCGGGAACTGACGTCGGGACCGTGACATCGAAAGCAGGTATCGGACATGATCGGCCGGATGTCACGGTCAAACGATACCTGTTGTCCGAATGCTACTACCGACAGCGCGGAAAGAACTGCTGCGATGCGGATCACCGCCATGACAACCTCCTTGATGAGAGACGAGATGGATTCAAGCGAGGAAACAACTTCCGCACGCGACGCCTCGGGAACGTGAGTGGTAGTCCATTTTCCAAGAGAAGATGGCTTTGGCTATCAAGTCTATCAGTCTCGGCTCTCAATGAGTTCTGCGATCTCGAACGCGCCTATATGCTGGAGTTATGGCACAACTACAGAAGGCGGGTGTCATGGACTGGACAGATTGCCCGCTGGTCGAAGTCGTTCCGGGAAAGGTCAGCGGGGTTCCCATCCTCAAAGGGCGCGGGTACAGGCTGACTCCATCGTCGAGAACTATGAGGGCGGCTCTCCGGTGGACGAAATTTCGGAAAAGTTTGCCATCCCCGAATCCACCATCCGGGGAGTGCTGAATTTCGCGGCCAACAAGCGCAAACCGTTCTAACCGTGAAAAGGGTGTTGCTCGATCACAATGTCCCGCACAAGTTGCGCCGGTCCGTGGCGGGTCACAATGTGAAGACAGCCGATGAAATGGGCGGGGCTCCCTTGGTAATGGCGAATTGCTGAACGCGGCGGAGCGGGCAGGTTTTGATGTCATGGTCACGGGTGACAAGAACCTTTCGCATCAGCAGAATCTCAAGAAGCGAAAACTGGCCCTGGTCGTTCTAGCTACAAACGACTGGAATGTAATCAAGCAAAATCCCACGCCCGCGCCGTTCATCGCGCCGTGCCGGAAGTTTTCAGACAGCTGGTTTCGAGGGTCTTCCGGTGCGCCCTCGCGATCCACGTCCTAAGCTCCGCGTATATAGTAGGGAGTCCCATATAACAGATAGACAAACATGGCCACAACTTCACCGGAACAGGAATGGAAGAAGGGAAGCGCGGAAATTCTAGTTCTGTCTTTACTCGCGGACGAGCCCCGGCACGGGTACGACATTTCAAAGCTGATTCAGATCCGGTCGGGCGGCGTTTTGCAATTTCACGTCACCTCTCTTTATCCATTGCTGTACCGGATGGAGGATCGAGGCTGGATCGACGGCCGCTGGGTGGAGAAGGCCGAGCAGCGAAGAAGGCGCTATTACAGCCTGACGCCGGAAGGCCGGAAAGTGCTTCGCGCTCAACGGAAGAGCTGGAAAGAATTCGTCGCCGCTATGGGCCGGGTTACAGGAGTTGAACATGCCTGATTGGAAAAGTATCGTTCGAGACCGTATCGCTTCCTTGCGTCTGGACGGTACTGCCGAGTCGGACATCACGGACGAACTCGCGCAACACCTCGAAGACCGTTACCGCGAATTATGCAGCGGTGGAGCAAGCGAAAAAGAGGCATACCGGGAAACGCTTTCGGAGTTGGACGACTTGTATGCGCTACAGACGAAACTCTTCGGCGACTTCTTTGATCAAAGCGGTTCGCCGCTTTAAGAGCGAGGTCATATAGCTCTTCAGGAATAACCAGTCGGCGATGGCGCCCAGGCCAACCAAGCGGCGATTCATGGGCGAAGATGTCTTGCATTAGCGTTTCCCCGCTCGCCACCTCCTTGAAAAGGTGGTCGTGATCGAAGCGCTTGAATGCACCACGTACTTGCGAATCTCTAAAGTGGATGGGTTCGCTGTAAACCGTGATTCTGCTCGTCAGCTTCTGACGAACGCCGAAGTGCTTCGCTTCCCACGTTACGTCCTGCCCAGGTCCGATGAGACCGGTCGTCACGCCCGCCACCGCGGCCTCCCGGGTGTGTTTCGTTGACCGCATGTGGAGATCGATGTCACGAGACAGATCAAAACAGCGTTGGATCGGTGCACGGATGCGCGTTTCAAGCGTAATTACGGGCAAGTGCCCATTTTCCGCTATCGCGGTTTCACGTTTACGCGGCTGACGAACTCTTCGGCGGGATTGCAACTTATCTCTACGTAGAGCATCCCTAGATAAAGAAGAAGTGAATGAAGAGCACAGAGAAGGAAAGAACTCAAGCGCGCAAGGGCGTTCACCTCTGGCTATTGATGTGGAAGGCAACTAAGGGGTTGGAAGCGCAGGCGCGGCGGAGCGTGGAAGCCACCGATCTGGGATTGAGCGATTTCGGAGTTCTCGAAGCCCTTCTTCACAAGGGACCGCTGCCAGTGAACGCACTTAAAAAAAAAGTGTTGCTCAGCAGCGGATCCACGACGACGGCGGTGGACCGGTTGGAACGGAGCGGCTTGGTCGAACGCGCAGGTGCGCCAGAGGATCGCCGCTCCCGCATCGTGCACCTGACAGCAAAAGGAACGAACCTGATCTCGATGCTGTTTCGGGAGCACGCACGCGATATGGAGCATGCGTTCTCGTGCTTGGACAACGCTGAACGGGACGCTCTGGCGGACCTTTTGCGGAAACTCGGCCGTCAGCCGGAGAATCGCGCAGCTGTCAAGAAAAATCCGATTGCAAACAAAGGGAAGAATTGAGAAATGTCAGAACGAAAGAAGGTAATGGGAGTGTATGGCGCGGCAGGCTCGCATTGGGTAGGAGATGGTTTCCCGGTACGGACGGTGTTTCCGTCACAACGAGTCACGGACCTGAGTCCGTTTTTAATGTTGGACTATGCGGGACCTGTAAACTTCGAACCGTCAAACCGGCCGCGCGGCGTCGAAGAGCATCCCCATCGGGGTTTCGAGACGGTGACGATCGCCTATCAAGGCAGCGTCGATCACCGGGACTCCGGAGGCAATTCGGGGACGATCAATGCCGGCGACGTACAGTGGATGACGGCGGCTTCAGGTGTTGTCCATGAAGAGAAGCACGGAAAGGACTTCACCGCCCAGGGCGGAGATTTCGAAATGGTGCAGCTCTGGGTAAACCTGCCTGCGGCGGCCAAGATGTCCAAGCCGGACTATCAAGGTATCCTCAACGCACAGATTCCGCGCGTGGAACTGGGGACTGGGGCGTACGGCCGCGTGATTGCCGGTGAACTGCACGGCATCAAAGGCCCGGCGAAGACGTTCACGCCGGTCAACGTCTTCGATGTGCGGTTGGAGGCGGCCGGGCGCGGCGAACTGAGCCTGTCAGTTGGCCAGAATTCCGCGATTGTGCTGCTGCGGGGCGACGTTGTCGTAAACGGATCGTCTGCGGTGAGGGGCGAAGCGCAAATTGCGCCCCTCAGCCCTTCGGGTGAAAGCGTTCTGCTGGACGCAAAAGCACAGTCGCTGCTTCTAATCCTGAGCGGCGAGCCCATCGACGAGCCGGTCGCCAGTTACGGTCCGTTTGTGATGAACACGGAAGCCGAACTGCGGCAGGCGTTTGAGGATTACCGGGCTGGCAAGATGGGCCACATGCGCTGACAGCCGAAGCGCGGCTTTGGATAACAGGCACAATTCGAGCAGGGCCTCTAGCAAGGATGGAGGTCCTGCATCCACTTACCCGCTGTGGCGCCGAAGCAGTTCATCCACTTCTTCGTAACCTGAGGGAATCTCGATGCCGGTGACGTCCGCACCCGCCCGGAGCAAGGCCTCAACCGATTCCGGCGAACGCCGGTCCGTCCAGTAGGAATCCACGCATGCCTTGACCGCGCGGGCCAGTGCCGTACGCCCCTTCCCATCCAACGCGTTGACCGGAGCCCCACGCTCAATCAACTTTTTCACCGACGATGGCCAAGCGCGCCACGCGGCGACATGCAATGCCGTACTGCCTTTTGCGATATCGAAATAAGCGTCGCCCTCGTTGTAAAGCGCGGCCGCCTTCACGCCGAGGTCGAGAAGACATTGAAGCCCTTCAACATTACCGTTCCCGGCGAACTCAGCCAGCAGTGTTCCTCCCTGTTCGATAAGTTCTTGTGCGAGATGAGGTTCCCGTGAGGTCAGCGACTGTATCCCTTCACTATCACCCTTGGCGCAGGCGCCGATCAGTTGGTCCACGCCGCGAAGGCCGAGAGCAAAACCGCGCTGTTCGAGCAGAGCCAGCACGTCGCCGCGGCCTCTACGCGCGGCCATTGCTATCGCCGATCTGCCATCGCGAGTATTCTTCAGCGCAGGATCGGCTGCGTGATCCAACAACAGTTCAATAGCCTTCAGGCGATTATCACGACGAAGAGCATGGTGTAGCGCATTGTCCCCGAATTTCGGCATGGCATTTGGATTACTGCCGTGCTCCAGCACAAGCCGGAGACCCTCATAATCGTGCCAGTCGGTTTTGCGCACAAGCATCCAAGTGAGGCTAACGTCATTCAGTTTGCCGCTTCGCAGCAGAATCTTCATCACCGTGTTGTCGTACCCTTCCGGCACGTGATAAGGAGTCTCCTCATCGTTCGGATCGGCTCCGTATTCGAGCAGCAGGCGGGTCAACTCAGGATTCCGCGCAACGCCCGCCGCACCATAGATCGCGCTCTCCCGTACGGGCCGGGGATTAGGATGATCTATTATTTCAAACCAGCCCGTGTTCGCACTGGCTCCCGAATCGAGGAGAACCCGCGCCGTTCGTACGAACGCCTCCGAGCGCGTCCGATCAAGCCTCAGATACCGCGAAAAACACAGATAGGTCAGTGCATCCCAACCGTGCGGACCTCCCGTGATTGTGGCGCTATTGGGATTGCGCGAGAGAAAATCGTGGACGGCGGCCTCGTCTCCGAGAATCGCGGCGGTGTAGATGTTGCTGCCAGCGACGTGCGGGTACCGCGACAGAATCATTTCGGCATGATCGAGCGCTCCCGAACTGTGATCGGAATGCCGAGGCACACAGGCGACTTCAATGAAAGCCGCCACCGGATCGGTAAGTGAAGCGACGGATTCAATTAAGTGAAGCATCTCGATGTGTCTGGCAAACTTAGGCCAGCTCTCAAACCCGTGTTCGCGGGCGATGACTAATTGCGCGTCGGTGCGGGTGACCCGTACCTCCTGAGCCGTCAGTTCTGGCCGGTTGTGAAACCTTGGATGATGACGCTTCACACAAGTGAGCGCGTCAGTAATGCCGAATTCACAATCCCTGGCTAAATCTTTGGCCTGTTTCTTGTATTGTTCAAGATTCGGACGGGTGGGTAATTCTTTGTCTGACATACGAAGCTCCTTTTATTGCTTGCCTGGAGTCCGCACGAGTCAGGCTGAAAGAAGATTCGTCAAGTTGTCGAATTAAAGGTGGGCACGGCCCTTTCCGCTGACTGGATGCGCCCTTCGCGCTACTTCCCTTTTATCACAACGAGAACGATTTTGCCCCGTCAAAGTGCTTGAGCGCTACGGAGAGGTCGGCCAAAAATTGCAGTTACCCCAGCAACCGCGCGATCTCACCTTTAATGAAGTGCAGTTCCCGATTGCACCCTTCGTGCGTTGCCATTCCGCCTTTATCGCCCTCGTGAAACTCGCCGCCGGGATGGACATACCGAATCACGCCGCCCTGATCCAGCAACTCACCAGGAACCATGATTCGCAAAGTCTTCTTTTGGCTACATCTGTCGGCTGGCGTTACTGCCGGTTTGTTCATCTTCGTTATGGCCGCAACAGGCGTAGTGTTGTCCTTCGAAAGGCAGATCATCGATTTCGTGGACCTCAATCTTCGGTCGGTTACTGTCCCAGATGATGCCCAGACACGGCCTGCAAACGATTTACTCGACGTGAGGCAGCCACGCAGTTTTCAATCGACCGGGAAAAGACGGTCTACGTCGATTCCTCCAGCGCGCCATCCTCGGCGTCAGTTCGACGGCAGCGCGTGATTTCTTCTTCGAGGTAGAACGGCTGCATCGCGCACTCGGCGCGCCGCTTGGGTCTAAGAGCATTGGACACCGGGTAGCGGGAGTATCCAACTTCTTCTTTGGTGCTCTGATCCTGTTGGGCGGAGTCCTTTGGTTGCCGCGCAAACGGAGATGGAAAGCTCTCCGGGCCTCGATTGCGTTTCGGAGTGGGTGAACGGAAAAGCTCGGGATTGGAATTGGCACAACGTGATTGGCATCCGGTGTGCGCTCCCGTTGCTGATGATTGTTCTTACAGGAGTGATCATGTCGTTTAACTGGGCGAACACGCTGCTATTTCGATTGACCGGCTTTACTCCCCGGGCTGCACGCCGCGACCGTGGCGATCGACATTCGCGCAGTTCCAAACTCTCAAACCGGACAAGAACCGAACTGAGACTGCCTGTTCACCATTGGCAAGAGCCTCACTCCGGATTGACGCACCGCGCTCAACGTAAAACACCCTGAACCATCTCGCCAACCACCAACTTGCGAAACAATCCAGGGTGCTGTCTAAACTAAAACGCCTCGCTGTTTAAGCTGGCTGCGGACTCTCGCCGCCCATTAACCCCGGAATCGGATTCGGATGCGGAGCGATCACGGTCCCTCCATCGTTCGGATTCTGAGTGGCGGGTTTCGAAGCGGTGAATGGCTTCAGCGGTTTGCCGTTAATAAGGTCAGTCACCTCCGCCCCGTCCAAAACTTCACGTTCCAGCAACGCCTCGGCGATCTTGACCATCGCCTCCGACCGCTGCTGAATGATCTTCTTTGCCTCGTTGTAGCCGTCTTCGACCAGCTTGCGAACCTGCTGATCGATCTTGATCGCCGTCTCTTCGCTGTAATCCCGATGCTGCGCGATCTCGCGGCCAAGGAAAATCTCCTGGTCCTTCTTGCCGAAGCTCAAAGGCCCAAGCTCACTCATGCCCCATTCGCAGACCATCTTGTGAGCCATCTCGGTCGCACGCTCGATATCATTCCCTGCGCCAGTCGTCATCTGGTCGAGGAAGATCTCTTCCGCGATGCGTCCGCCCATCAAAATAGCCAGCCGCGTCTCCAGATACTTCTTGTCGTGCGACAGCTTGTCGTCAAGCGGCAATTGCATCGTCAAACCGAGCGCCATCCCGCGCGGGATGATCGTCACTTTGTGCAGCGGATCGGCATGTTCCATAAGCGCCGCGACAATAGCGTGACCAGCCTCGTGATAGGCCGTCATGCGCTTTTCCTTGTCGCTGATAATCATACTCTTGCGTTCAACGCCCATCAAAACTTTGTCTTTCGCCAGCTCAAAGTCGAACTGCGTGACAACCTTCCGGTTCTGCCGTGCGGCTACCAGCGCCGCTTCATTCACCAGGTTCGCCAGATCCGCTCCGGCAAAGCCCGGCGTGCCACGCGCGATCACCGATAAATCGACATCGTCGCCGAGCGGTGTCTTCTTGGTATGAACTTTCAGGATGCTCTCGCGTCCACGAACGTCCGGACGATCCACTACCACGCGTCTGTCAAAACGGCCAGGGCGGAGAAGCGCCGGATCGAGAACGTCGGGCCGGTTTGTCGCCGCGACTAAGATGACGCCTTCGTTCGATTCGAAGCCATCCATCTCGACCAGCAGCTGGTTTAACGTCTGTTCACGCTCATCATGCCCGCCGCCGAGGCCCGCGCCTCTGTGTCGTCCAACTGCATCGATCTCGTCAATGAAAACGATGCAAGGAGCGTTCTTTTTCCCCTGCTCAAACAAATCGCGGACACGGCTCGCGCCGACGCCTACAAACATTTCGACGAAGTCGGACCCGGAGATCGAGAAGAACGGAACGTTTGCCTCGCCCGCAATCGCGCGCGCCAGCAGCGTCTTGCCTGTTCCGGGAGGCCCGATCAACAGTACGCCTTTGGGAATTCGACCGCCCAGCTTCTGGAACTTCTGGGGCTCGCGCAGGAACTCGATAATCTCCTGCAGTTCCTCCTTTGCCTCCTCTACTCCAGCGACGTCTTTGAACGTCACTTTCTTCTGCTGTGCCGAATGCAGCCGCGCCCGGCTCTTACCAAAACTCAAAGCCTTGTTTCCGCCACTCTGCATCTGGCGCATCATGAAGATCCACAGACCAAGCAGAATCAAAACCGGTACCGCATTGAACAAAAGGCTAATCCAGCCGTTGCCGCTGGTGTCCTTCGCCGCCCATTTGACATTCTTGTCTTTGAGCATCGTGTAAATCTCAGGCCAGTTGGCCGGTATGACGGTGTGGAACTGCGTGCTAACGCCATTGGCTTCGACAAGGGTGCCCTGGACATCCGTTCCGGTGATATTAGCTTCTTTGACCTTCCCTTCCTGGATATAGGTCACGAAGTCTGACACGGTCAGATTCCTCGGAGGAGCGCCTCTCCCGGTTTTTACGGCCATGTAGACCAGTACCACCGCGCAGATGATTACCACCCAGAACACTGCGGTCTTAACGTTTGAACTCATGAATTCAACCTTCCGCCAGCGCAACCTTCCGCTGGCACGAGCGTAACCGTTTTGTCGCTGCGCAACGGCAGCCTGACCAAACGGCCACTCCCCTCATATAACAAAGACGTCAATTCCCCTGGTTTCGATTCAAAGGGAGGACTAAAACCTTCACTATTCAACGGCTTCCCTGTACCTTAGCTGGATTCGATTAGGGCTGTCCGCCGTCGCCTGAAACTTGGCCGCGCAGCCGAACCGCCGCACCCAGACAATCTCTTCCCCACATACCACCACCGGCCAGCGGCGCCGCTCCCACAGCAGAACCTTATATTCCTGGAACAAAGACTTCAGTTTCTGCGGCCCATGATGTCCAGGCCTCTGCAAATCGTCTCCGGGTTCCCAATTGCGAACGTAAAGTGGACGCAGTAACTCGCCGCCCACCAGAGCGTTTCCGTCAATCTCTGCAGTTTCTAATGGGAAGTGCCGTTCATCCTTGAAATTAGCACAAAATTGTGCCACGGATTTAACTGAGTCGATACATATTACACCTGAGCGGTAGGGCAACTCGTGAACTGTCCCCAGTTCCAAGTTCACCCTGTACTGCCGCTTCTCCGAATTGAGCCGGCCGGGTATGGTCAGCAGTAATGTACCGAACGAACGCAACGCGTCCACGCCCGGTACAATCACCCTATCGTGTCCATGCGCACTGGCGCAAATGGCTCGAATTCCATCGACATGCTGAAGATCAATTGACCTGAGATCGCCTCGGATTTCTGCTATGGCGCGCCGGATCAGTCGCCGCAGCACGGCGG
This sequence comes from Acidobacteriota bacterium, assembly GCA_030853405.1. Lineage (GTDB taxonomy): Bacteria > Acidobacteriota > Terriglobia > Bryobacterales > Bryobacteraceae > Bog-105. The sequence goes on from JALYVD010000021.1 coordinate 9,943, forward strand.
GATGCAGCGCGTGCAAATCGGAGATTTGCAAAAACGAACCCAATTGGGTTCGTTTGGAAATCCGCCCGTAAACGGTTGAAATCTCTCGATCCCAGTACTCCTCTTCAGCCTGGGCCACATCCGCAGTCCCAGCCAGGACGCCCTCCAGGTTCGGATTGAAGCTCTCCGCCAGAGATGGAATGGCTTCGTTTCGCAATCTGTTCCGGGCGAACTTCAGGTTCTCGTTACTCGAGTCTTCCCGCCAGGGTATTCGTTCGGTAATAGCCCATTGGCGGACTTCTTCGCGGCTTTCGGCGAGCAGAGGCCGAATCAGCCCTTCAGCCGTCACGAACCGCATCCCCGCCAGCCCCGCCGTTCCCGACCCGCGCAAAAACCGAAACAGGACAGTTTCCGCCTGGTCGCTCCTCGTATGCCCGAGCGCCACCCGCTCCAGTCCAAGCTCCCTTTGCATCCTCGAAAAAAACTCGCGCCGGGCATCCCGCGCCACCTGCTCCAGATTGCCCGCTCCGAGGTCAGTTCGTTCGGTAACACAGGGGAGTCCCAAGGAATCGGCTAACACCCGGACGAATTCTTCGTCGCCGTCCGACTCCGTACCTCGTAACTGATGGTTCAGGTGAAGGACTGTGATCTCGATTTGCCGTTGCGCCGCGAACCGGTGCAGGATGTGGAGCAGTACGACCGAATCAGCGCCGCCGGAGACGGCGACTCCAAGCCGGGCGCCGGGCGGGATCATGTTATAACGAGTGATGATTTCCTCCACCCGTTCTACTAAGGTCTCGCCCAAATCCTAAGTCTACATGGAACCAAACGCCCCGCTTACAGAAGCAGAACTATTAAAGAAGGCTGGCGACATTCAAGTCTTAATCATGGACGTTGACGGCGTTATGACGGATGGAAAGCTCTATCTCCTTCCGGATCGCGACGGCAATATGGTCGAGACAAAGGGCTTTAGCTCTCAGGACGGCATCGCTCTCCGCTGGGCTCGCTGGTACAACATCCAGACGGGCGTGATCAGCGGACGGGATTCCCCGGCGACTCAGGAACGCGCCCGGCAAGTCGGCATGAGTTGGGTTTTTCAAGGGCACATCGAGAAGATCCCGCTCTTCGAGCAGATCCTGTCTGAAGCGAACGTCACCCGGGAACAAGTCGCCTACATCGGCGACGACCTGACCGATGTTGTCCTCTTCCGCCGCGCCGGACTGTCGTTCGCGACTGCCAACGCCCGGGTTGAAGTGAAGCGATCAGCCAACGCGATTACGGCGGCGGCAGGCGGCGACGGGGCGGTTCGCGAAGTGATCGAACTTCTCTTAAAAGGCCGGGGTGTCTGGCAAGACCTGCTCAAGAAATATGAGGTAGTGCTCTAACTTCCATGGCTTCGGACAAGATTGGGCTAGTCGTCATCGGGGCGAATGAGCCCGGCGTTTTACACCAGATCACCGGTGTCATGGCCCGGCATCAGGGCGACATCCGTTCGATTTCCATCATTGAGGATCTCCACTCGGAGGCCCGCACCTATTTTGAACTGGATTTGCCCGGCGAGACGGAAGCCCTGATTGCCGATCTCGAACGGCTGCATGTAGTTCGTTCGGTAACGCAGGTCCAGTCGCTCCAGAAAATCTACGGCAAGCGAATCATTATCATGGGGGGCGGCGCTCAAGTGGGACAGGTGGCGCTAGGTGCGATTTCCGAAGCGGATCGCCATAACATCCGCGGCGAACACATCTCGATCGACACAATTCCGCTGGTTGGTGAACAGACTTTGGCGGCTGCCGTACGGGCCGTCATGCGGTTGTCGCGGGTACGGGCGCTGGTTTTGGCGGGATCTCTGATGGGAGGGGAAATCGAACAGGCTGTGCGTGAGGTACGCGCGGAGGGATTGCTGGTTATTAGCTTAAATATGGCCGGAAGCGTACCGGACGCTTCCGACCTGGTAGTAACGGACCCGGTTCAAGCCGGAGTGATGGCGGTCATGGCTGTCGCGGATACCGCGAAATTCACCATCGACCGCCTTCACCGGAGAGTCTTTTAGCCCTTACTTGACGTTGAAAGCGAATTCCCGGAGCAGTTCGCCTTCGCCATTCGCGGAGGGAGCGTAGATCCGGAAGAAATGGGCGCCGGTCTCGCTGATTTTCGGAACACTGACGTCGATCTCATTCTGCTTGACGGCGGCGTTTCCCTTCCAAAGCTGGGAACCCCGATCGTCTACAAGTTGGACCGCAACGCTGTCTTCGCTCAGATCGTTGGCATTGAGATGCACATGTAACTGGTGATCTCTGGGTACGGTTGGAGTCTCGGACCCGCGATAAGCTACCAGGCTAACCTGGGCAACGGGCGCGTTTCGATTCATGAACTGTGGCGCGATTCCGATTCCGATCGCCAAAGCGGCGATGGCGCCAGCCATGGACAAACGGGGGAGCGTAAACCAACTTCGGGAAGGAGCCTGCTGCTTTGCGACAGCTTTGGCAACTTCTTGCTGGTGAATGTTTTGCAGCGCGAGCTTCGTCGCGGCGATCTGGGTTTCCAAAGTTTCGAGCCGGGCGACGCACGACTCGCAGGCAAGGATATGGGTTTCGACGACGTCGAGTTCTTCTTCATCGCTGTGTTGAAGCAGAAAACGCTCCAAAACCTCTTCCGCTGGATGTTCGAGATATGTATTTGTCATGATCACGGGCTTTGTCCGCCTCTCCTAATCTATGGAGTAAGTGTTATCACCCCGAATGAGTTCTCACGAAAACAGAGAGAATTCCGTTACTCGTCAGTTTTTTCCGGCCTATCTCCCCAAACTTAGCCTTCGCCCTGGATTTTAACAGCCTGAACTGGGTCTCGGTAAGCGCCATTTCACGGCAAATCTGCTCTTGCGGCTGTTCTTGGAGATAGAAACGGATCAAAATGTCGCGATCCCGCTTAGAAAGCGATTCGAGAGCGCTCCGCATCAGCGCCGCTTTCTCTTTGACAATAGCTTCCTGTTCGGGATTGTGTTTACGGTCTGCGACGGTGATACCGCTTTCAAGGTCGGTCTGCTCGCGCCGGGTGTGAACGGCTGTTTCGATGTAAGCGGCAACCTGCCGACGGACGACAGTCCGCACAAACCCCATCAGGCGCTCAGGTTCGCGGAGGTCGCCGCGCTTAATGGCGTTAACCACTATTAAGAAGGTGTCGTGGACCTTATCTTCGAGTTCTTGCGGTCCGAGCTGGCGGCAAAGGTAGTAACGGATACCACGGCTGAACAGCTTATAAAGTGCCTCCATCCCGGCATCTTCGCCAGCTTTGACCTGGGCGACCAACGCAGCCCAATCGATAGAAGCGGGTCCGGCTTTAGCGGCGGACTCGGCGGCTTCCTGTGCTTCGCTCACCGGTTCCTTAGGTTCGGGGGACGGTACAGAGCTGAGCGATTGTTGAGTCGCGAACATAGAAGTTACTCCTTTGAAATCAGGGAATAAGCGGCCCAGAACGAGGGTGAGCTCCGGTAGCCGGTGGAGTGCTGCATGTCGAGTTGAGTTTGTTGCAGCGCGGTTGCCGCTCGCTGGGCGATGTTGCCCGACGGAGCGGATTGCGGTTGTAAGTGTTTGTAAAAAGCCGTGAAAAAGCGGCCCGAATCGTCGGGCGTCGGCCACGCGCTGACGATGACGGCGGAGGCGCCGGCAAGAAGCCAAGCGCGGCTAAGTCCTATGAGTCCGGCACTCGGAAGATTTTCGCCTTGCTGAGATGAACAGCCGCTCAGAACAACTAAGCTCCCAGGAACCCGTAATGTGGCTATTGCTTCTTTGGTAAGCAACTCCGGCATGTTGTCGCTGGTCAGACTGAGGGCTAGTGCCGCTTCATCGCCGGGACCGTTTTCATTCTGAGGGCTCACGACGTGCACGGCAAAATGCAGGACTTCCGGCGAGTTAGCGAGGGCGGCCCGGAGACTTTCCACCGATGCCTGGGCGCCGGAAAGGATCGTCACTTCGGGCACTTGGCTCAGCTTGGCGGCTGAACGCACTTCCCGTTCACTTCCAACAAGCCTTGCCAAAGTCACGGAGGACGCTTCAGCATGCAGGACCGGGAAGAAGCTAAAAGGCCGCGCACGGCGGGAATCGGCCAAATTATAGATCGGATCGGCTATACCGACGAACCTACGCTGAGGCTCCGGCGCTTTTGCGTCGGCAAGCAGGAGTTCGCTCGGCACAAACCTTAGGGCGTGAGCGGCGGCAAGCGTGGCTTCCGGTCGCGAGGACTGCGGAAGAGCGGAAAAGGGAACGCCGTCGAGCAGAGCTCCATCGGCTGCAATGAGCCAATCAGGTTTGGCGGACGCGCGTGGGCTTAACTTTCCGAAGAGTTCACTTGTGAGCAATGTGCCTTGGGCAGATGACGAACTTCTTTGCACCGCTTGGGAGAAGGCCCTCGCGTGAGCGGCGAGCGTGTCCTCGGCTGGAAGTTCGTAAAGGTTCATATCATCTCTGGTGACGGCCCACAAAAAAGACCTATCCTTACCCAGGCAGAAACTAAGGAGCAAAGCATTGCCGCTTAAACTACGCTGGATATCTCTAAGTGAATTCCTATGTAAAAGCTTCTCGGTCGATATTGATAAATTTTCCTGATGTAGGCCGATTTTATTTTCGAGATCGGTCAATTCCGCGCGAATTTGGTCGAGTTTGGCCTTATCCGCGTTTTCGGTTTTGCTTTGGCCAAGCGTAACCGCAGCCTGCATAGTCTGAAGATTTGAGAGCAGTTCAAAGTAGCGGGGAGGAAGGCGCATCTGCTGGCCGAGAGCGGAAAGCATTTGCTCACGAAGACTGGAAGCCCGGCTTTGTATCAAAATCGTATAGGCCTGTTTCGCGAGTGTCGGATCGTGGCGCTTGAGAGATAATTCTGCCGCGAGTTCAATGTAATCCTGATAAACCTCATGGAGCGCTACCACGGTGCGGGTACTCGTGGCGTCCCCGGGAAGTGCATCCTGACGCCAATCGCCGGCTAGCGTGACGGCTTTTTCGAAAGCGGACAGAGCTTCGGATTGCCGTCCGAGTCCTTGTAGTATTTGCCCCTCCAGATGAAATGACCAGTAAGGAGAGACTGTGGAGAAAGCGTGGCTATGGGATACGAGAGCCCGACGCAGGAGTGGTAAGGCCGTTGCGAACTCTCCCTTGTTATACGCCAAGTAGGCTAAGTTCGCGTACGTTACCGCCAGTCCGTCGGTATCGTGCTGCTTTCTCCGGAGGTGCTGGGCCTCCTTCAGCGCTCGTTCGGCGCCGGCGAAATCTTTCAGATCGGTCAGAGCGGGCCCCAGGTGATCCTGCGCGGACGCTTCAATTTCGAGTAAGCTGGCCTTTTGGGCTACGGAAACCGCCTGTTGAAAAGCATTGACCGAGTCGCGCATGTTGCGGAGTTCAGATTCGACGGTGCCGTAATTGAGGAGGGCAGTGGCAAAGTAGTCCTTTCGTGGACAGTACTGGAGGAGGATAACCGCTTCCTGCGCCGCTTTTTCTGCTGAGAGATAGTCGCCTAGTTCCTGATAAACGCTCGCCTCATTATTTAACGCTGCACCAGCCAAGGTATCGTCGCCGGTTTGGAGTGCCAGCAAACGTGCGGTTTCCGCCGACTGGAGCGCCTCGCGATATTGAAAAACGCGAACCTCGCTGGCGCTAAGCGATTTAAGGGCGCTAGCCTCTTGCCACGGACTCTGCCCTTTTCGAGCGATTTCAGCAGCTTGGCGAAAGCTTTCGATGGCATTTAAGAAATGCGCGGCTTTGCGCTCCGCCTGTCCCTTTGACATAGCGGCTTCGTAAGATGCAGCGAGTTGGGTGTTGGCCGCTGTCGCAAATTGGAGGTGCAATAAACAGAGCACGCAAAGCGAGCGAACCACGGGGAGCAGCCACGAAACGAGTGCCTGCCCGCTCCGTCCAGAGGATGGCAGATTAAGTTCTAGAACGATTACAACAGTTCTACTAGTACTCTACCACTCCTCTGGCAACGTGACCAAGTATTTTTTACTTGATTGCGTCCGTAGCTTGAAAGTACTTACAAAGCCTTTTAGCAGGGCCATACTCCGAGAGATACAATCGCGTCACCTTCCCGGAATTTCGAAAGTCTAGATTCCGAGAATCGCCCGTACGGCGTGGATTAAAGCGTCGATCACGATCGGTGTGTGTGCTCCGGTGGAGAGAAGAAAAATGATTTGCATTGGCTAAGTCCCTTTCGCACACGAAGGTACCCGCCGCGACCCCCATTTTGGCCGTCGAAAAACCTTTCAACTAGCTGAAAACAAGGAAGATATTTTTTTCATGATTTTTGTGACTGGATTTTAGTGGTTCAAAAAGGGTCCCGAATCCGCATTTGGAACACGTCGTGGCGGTCGAGCTTGGGCCATGTAAAAACTACAAGGCTCACCGGACTCGTTCGGGTTCGAAATCGAAGCCTTGGGATGCAAGACATGACGAAGGCGGGGTGGTTATACTGATTAAGAAGCCTGCTTCCCGCCCTGAGAGTAGAAGTGTGTCTTGGCACGCTAACTCGCTCGAAGTACCGATGTAAGCCGACTGACTAAGAAATGTTCGACAATCTATCCGACAAGCTGCAGCGGGTTTTCAAGAACCTGCGCGGCGAGGGAAAGCTAAGTGCCGCCAACATGGAGGAGGCGCTCCGCGAAATTCGCGTAGCCCTGCTCGAGGCAGACGTCCACTTTAAAGTCGTCAAGCAATTCATCGAACAAGTTAAGGAAAAGGCGATGGGGGAAGAGGTGCTGTCCGCTCTCTCGCCCACGCAGCAGGTCGTTAAGATCGTTCGCGACGAGCTTACGAAGATGCTCGGGACGCATCAATCCCGGCTACGGTTTGCGAATGAGCCGCCGACAGTGATCCTGATCGTGGGCTTACAGGGTTCGGGCAAAACGACGAGTACCGCGAAGCTCGCGCGTTTCCTGGCAAAAGAAGGCACGAAGCCGCAACTTGTCTCGGTTGACGTTTACCGTCCGGCCGCGCGGCATCAATTAAGCATCCTGGCTAAACAGGTAGGCGCTCCGATCTACGACGGAACAGCCGAGGAGACTAAGCCGTTGGAGCTTGCGCGCTCCGCGAGGCGCGAAGCCGTCCAGACCGGGCGGGATATCCTGCTGGTGGATACGGCGGGCCGGCAGCATATCGACGATCAGCTTATGCAGGAACTGCATGAACTGAAAGAAGCGCTGAATCCGACCGAGATTCTGTTTGTGGCGGACGCCATGACGGGCCAGGACGCAGTCAAGTCCGCCGATGAATTTCACAAACGGCTGGGCATTACGGGCGTCATTCTGACCAAAATGGACGGAGATGCGCGTGGCGGCGCTGCGCTGTCCATCCGCTCGATCACCGGTCAGCCTTTGAAATTTGTGGGCGTCGGGGAAAAAACGGACGCGCTTGAGTCTTTTTACCCGGAGCGCGTGGCCTCCCGCATTCTTGGGATGGGCGACATGCTGTCGTTGATCGATAAAGTCCAGGAGACGATTGATCAAAAGACCGCCGAGAAGATGCAGGAGAAGCTTCTTGGAGACGATTTTACGTTGGAAGACTTCCGGGATCAGATTAAACAGGTTCGGAAGCTGGGTTCGCTCGGCGGGCTGTTGAAGATGATGCCGCAGATCGGTCCTTTGAAGGACTTAAAAGAGACCGACATCGACGAGAAGAGAATCGACCGGGTGATCGCGATTATCGATTCCATGACTCCCAAAGAGCGGCGGAATCATATGCTCATTAATGGTGCAAGACGGCGGCGGATCAGCAAAGGCAGCGGAACGAGTGTTCAGGATGTTAACAATCTCCTGAAAGAGTACGCCCAAGCGCGTAAAATGATGAAGAGTTTGACCGGCGCTGGAGGTTTCCTTGGGAAGAAATTGGCTAAGATGAAGCTGCCGGGATTTCCCGGGTTTTAACCGGGTTTTGTGATTTGTAAGAATAGGAAAAAGAAAAGGTTACGATGTTAGCAATTCGCCTGGCGCGTTTTGGCGCGAAGAAGAAACCGACGTACCGCGTCGTGGTAATTGAGAGAGAGCGCGCGAGAAACAGCCGTTCGGTTGAGGTTGTGGGCTTCTACAATCCGATTTCGAAGCAAGTACAGCTGAAGCATGATCGGATTGATCATTGGGTGAAGAACGGCGCACAGCCGTCAGACACCGTCACGCGTCTTATCAAAAAGAACCCGGTCGTTGCCGAGCAGCCGACCGCTTAAGAGGGCCTGCCGTTCGCGGACGGCAGCGATGGGCTTTAGCCTCGTGTGCATCCTTTCGAATAAAGGCCAACATGAATGACAGTACCGGTGTGAAGACCCTGGTGGAAGATATTGCCAAGGCGCTTGTAGATGTGCCCGGCAGTGTGGTGGTGAATGAGATTGCCGGGGAGCACGCCACTGTATTTGAACTACGGGTAGCTGAAGGTGACCTCGGGAAAGTAATCGGCAAGCAGGGCCGGACAGCGCGGTCGATAAGGATTCTGCTGGGCGCCGTGGGAACAAAGCTGGATCGGCGGTTTTCACTGGAAATACTTGAGTAGCGATGGATTCTGAGCGCGTTGTGATTGCCGAAATAATGCGGCCGCGCGGCAATCGTGGCGAGTTGATGGTTCGATCCCAGACCGATGTGCCGGGCAGGTTGGAGAGTCTGAAGCGGGCGCAAGTTCAACTGGCGGATGGGTCCGACCTCGAACTCGATGTGGAAGAGACCTGGGAGCACAAAGGCGACTGGGTCGTGAAGTTTGCGGGCGTTGATTCGATCAATGCAGCCGAGCGCTTTAAAGGCGCCGATGTATGGGTCTCGCGATCGGAGCGCGCGAGTTTGCCGGAGGGCGACTACTTCCAGTCGGATCTGCTGGGGTGTTCGGTCATTGATAGCGCAGGGAAGCGCTTGGGTTCCGTGGAAGGCTGGCAACGATTTGGGGGGCCTCCGCTGTTGGAAGTGAGCGTGGATGGCCGCGAAGTCCTGGTCCCGTTTGTGGACGCGATTTGCCGGAAGGTGGATCTGGAAGCACGAGCGATCACGGTCGATTTGCCGGAGGGATTGTTGGAATTGTAACAAGCGGGCGCGGCTTGGATGAGATTTCATATTGTCACGATTTTCCCGGAGTTTTTTGCGGGACCCTTCGAGCATGGCGTGGTGTCGCGCGCGAAAGCTGCCGGGCGATTGGATATTCGTATCCATGATTTGAGAGACTGGACATACAACCGTCATCGGACTGTAGATGACCGGCCCTTTGGAGGCGGCGAAGGAATGCTGCTGAAGCCGGAGCCGATTTTTGAGGCGGTAGAGGCGGTTTTACCGGAACGTAGGGTTGCGCAGGGGGCAGGGCAGAAGGTTGTGCTTTTGTCGGCGCAAGGACGGCGTTTCGATCAGGCGCTCGCTCGTGAGTTTTCGCAGTTTGACGATCTGCTGCTGCTGTGTGGCAGATACGAGGGTGTCGATGAACGGGTGGCGGTGCATTTGGCCGACGAAGAAGTATCGGTCGGCGATTTTGTTTTAAGCGGTGGAGAACTTGCCGCGGCGTTGATCGTGGATGCGGTCGCGCGATTGTTGCCGGGAGTGCTCGGCAATGAAGACTCTTCCCGGAACGAAAGTTTCAGCGAGGAGAGCGACGGTTTGCTCGATTGTCCGCAGTACACCAGACCGGCGGAGTTTCGCGGCTGGAAAGTGCCCGATGTATTGCTGGGCGGGAATCACGAAGAGATCAGGCGATGGCGCAGGGCTGCGTCGCGCGAGAAAACGGAGCGGCTGAGACCCGATTTGATCGGCAGCGGCTCGACAGAAGGCAGGATTAAGTAAAGATGCAAAACGCACTTGTCAGCAGGTTCATCAGCAAGCACACGCGTGCCTCGGCGCACCCGGAGTTTCGGCCGGGCGACACAATTCGTGTCCACGTCAGAATCAAGGAAGGCGACAAAGAACGTTTGCAGGCCTTCGAAGGAACGGTTCTTGCCCGCAAGAACGTGGGAATGGGCGAAACGATTACCGTCCGAAAGGTCAGTTTCGGGCAGGGCGTGGAGCGTATTTTCCCGGTCCATGCTCCCGTGATCGACCATATCGATCTGGTACGAACGGGCCGCGTCCGTCGCGCAAAGCTTTATTACTTGCGCGGTCTGAAGGGCAAGGCTGCACGCCTGAAAGAGCGTACTTAATAGCGAGCTTAGGCCTCCGTGGCTCAAGTTGCTGCCGGACAGGTCGAACCTCGTCGCCGTAAAGCTTCTGGCAACGGCGGGGGTTCGAGTTCTATCCGGTGCTTGAGTTCCTATGAACGTGTCGCCCGTGAACAGGGCTACACGAGTATTGCCGGTGTTGATGAAGTCGGGCGGGGCTGCCTTTTCGGTCCAGTTATCGCGGCTGCGGTTATTCTAGACCCGCTACGTCCGATTCGTGGTCTGCACGACAGCAAGATTCTCGACGCCGGTCAGCGCGAAGAATTGGCAGTGCAGATCAAATCGCGCTGTGTCTCCTGGGCGGTTGGCGGGGCCGACGCATTTGAGATCGACCAGATCAATATCTACCAGGCCTCGCGAGTGGCGATGCGCCGCGCCGTGCAAGCACTTTCCACAAAACCCGATTATTTGCTGATCGATGCAGTGAAAATCGATTTGCCTTTGGCACAGTTGCCGCTGATCGACGGGGATGCGCGATGCCGGGCGATTGCGGCGGCATCGATTGTCGCGAAGGTTCACAGGGATGAGTGTTTGAAGCAGTGGCATCAAGTTTTCCCCCAATACAATCTCGCTTCAAACAAGGGCTACTCGACGCCGGACCATCGAAGGGCTCTGCGTGAGCACGGGCCGACCATGATGCACCGTTTCAGTTTCGAACCGGTTCGTGTCAGCACCAGTCGAGTTTTTTGGGCAGGATATGTGACCGATGGCCCGTTACAAACTGAAATGTTCGAGGATTCCGGGCAGATGGCATGAGCACGGAGACGCCCCAGGTTGCGAAAGATCACGAGGCCGGCACGTCGGAAACGCCAAGCCGGTTCATGACCTGGCATCGCCGGGTGCTCGGGTTCTGCTTGATTGTCTTCGCGCTGGAACTGGGGCTGTTCCTTGTAGTGTTCCCGTGGCGGCCGGAGTGGGAACTGAACTGGATTCCGGTACACTCAGCGGACTTGGCCGGTATTTGGATGAATCCGGCGTTCCGCGGCGCGATCAGCGGATTGGGATTGTTAAATATCTATATTGCGCTTGCCGAAGTGTTTAAGCAGTTAAAGGCCTTATTCCTGCGGGACAAGCCATCGGGACCCGTCTAGACAACCGCATCTAACTTAGCTAAACTAAGTTAGCTAATCCAGGATAGCTAACCAGCCATGAAAACAAGTGTAGTGACGATTCATCAGGCAAAGACGAATCTCTCCCGTTTGCTCCAGAAAGCTTCCGACGGGGAAGAGGTCATCATTTCGCGCGGTTCCAAACCTGTGGCCCGGCTTGTCCCTATTGGTGAGATTAAGGGGCAGCGGCAGCCTGGCTCAATGAAGGGCAAGTTGGTAGTGGGACGCGAATTTTTTGAAGCTCTTCCCATCGAAGAACTCTCTGTCTGGGAGTAGGAAATCGATGTATGCGCTGCTTGACACACATGCTCTGCTTTGGTGGCTATCAGACGATCCGGCATTGACAAGGCATGCCCGTAACGCCATTGCGGACACCAACAATGTTGTCGTTGTGAGCGCAGCTTCGGCTTGGGAGATTGCAACTAAGGTGCGGCTGGGTAAACTGCCTACCGCCGTCGATCTCGCGGCTGATTTTTCCGGTTTTCTGGAGCGGGAGGGATTTCAGATACTGGCAATCTCCGGGGATCACGCCATTCGCGCCGGCCTCCTCCCCGGCGCTCACAAGGACCCGTTTGATCGCATGCTCATAGCCCAAGCCCAAGCGGAGAATATGCCGATCGTGAGTAATGAAGCGGTATTCGATACCTACGGCGTACGCCGTCTTTGGTGAAACTGCGCCGTTGCGAGAGATTGATTCTGGACGACTCAACACTTTTCCCGCTCGGAACGTATATCTGGTGAGGTGTTGAGAACGGCGCATGGAAATGGCGATTCCGTTTATCCGTTTCATGTCCGAACAGGACCTGCTTCGCCATCTGATTCATGACGCGAAAGCGGGAGATGCCGCTTCCTTCGAACGAATCGTTCATTTACATGAACGCGTTGTCCTCGGGCTAGCGCAAAAGATTCTCCTCAATCGAGAAGCGGCCAAAGATGCCGCCCAGGAAGTGTTTATTCGCCTGCACAAGAACTTAAGCAGGCTGGATGAAGACCGCGATTTGGGTGCTTGGCTCTATCGAACGACTTCAAACGCCTGTTTCGACATTCTACGGCGAACGAAACAGGATTTGCCTCTTGATCTTTTGGGCGACTCGGCCGATCAGGCGCTCAATCCCGAGGAATCACTGGCTGAAACTCAACGAAGGCGATTGATTTTCTCGGCCTTGAAGGAATTGTCGCCGCGCGAGCGGGAAGCCGTTGTCCTGCGCGATCTGGAGGGTCATTCGACTGCGGAAGTCGCCCGTATCCTCGACGTCACGGAGGGAACCGTACGATGTCAGATCTCTACCGGTCGAGTCAAAATCAAGAACTTTGTCATGGCAAAACTCAGGAGGCGAACGTGAATTGTCCGGTGAGCGAAGAACAATTGGCCTTATACGCCAGTAGTGACCTGAACCCGCAGGAAAGCGCAGCTGTCTCGGAGCATCTGGTTCATTGCGCCCCTTGTCGCCAGACGTTGGCGGACCTTCAGGTTTCATTGCAGCTCTTTGCGGAGATCCCGGTTGCGCCGGACTGCGAAGATCTCCGCTCCCTTCGTAGCGGTGTTATGCAGCGGTTGCGTAAGAATCGCAGACAGAGCCGTTTTGTGCAGGCTGCGGCCATTGCCGCCAGTGCGGGGTTAGTCATCATCGCTCCCCTCTTGCTCCGGGACAAAGCTCGCGATCGCCGTACGCCTGTAATTGCCAACCTGCAGAGTTTGGCGCCGTCGCCAATTCCGAGTTTAGATTCGCGGGATCTAGTGCCGGTCAGACCGGTTCACCATCGACTACGGAAACGCCATTCCATGGCTGGCTTGCGAGCGGTTGCTCTTAACATACGACCGGATGGAAGGTCGGAACTCAGGATGGCGACGGCTGATCCGAATGTGGTCATTCTTTTGGAAATGAACGGAAACATTCATGAAAACTAAGTTGCTCATCGGTTCTCTTGCACTCTGTTCGCTCTTGTGGTCCCAGAGTGCAGGTACAGAGTCGTCGAATCCAGATAAGGTCGTAAGAGTGGTTCACGTACATGGGAACGCGGAGGCTCTGGCCAATTTGTCTGGACAGGGCTCCGGCGCAAGCGTTCAGGGGAGTAATCAGCTTCGGGCTGTTGTGATCAAAGGAAAAACGTCCGACGTGGACAGAGTTGTGCAAACGCTTCAAGATCTGGACACTGCCGGTGCAGCAGCTTTGGATGGAAAAAACATAGAATTAGTGATTTACGTCGTGAGCGGATCTATGGAGCCCATGACGGGAGCGTCAGATGCCGGTGCGGAACTGCTTGCGCCTGTGTACAAGCAACTGCGGGCGGTTTTTCCCTATAAAAATTATCAGCTGCTTAACACGATGCTGATGCGCTCCGGGCAGAACTCTGAGGCCAGCACATCGGGAATGATGAAGGCCCTGCAGAATAACCCAGACTTCAACATGCCTGGGACTTACGCAATCCACTACGACGCCGCGACAGTGTCGGGGGATACGTCGCCTGTTATCCATTTGGCGAAGTTTACATTCCAAGCGAAAGTTCCGTACGTCACCGGTTCTTTGAGTGGAAAAGGCAAAGACGGCAGCATTCCATATGCGACGACGACGAATTGGCAGCAAGCCACAATCGGAATTGAGACGAATGTCGATTTGCGCGAGGGTCAAAAAGTAGTGATCGGCACTTCGAATGTCGAGATGGCTAGCGCCACCTTGTTCCTAGTTGTGACGGCGAGGATGGTTCCGTAGCAACGCCAAAGTGAAACTTGTCGTTTCGGTTAGGCTCTAACATTCGTCCGCGCATATGGAAAACTACCACGTTGAAAATACCCGCGATGCGCGCTCGACAAAGAGGAAACAAAAACCATGAAAAAAGCTAAGACACTGCTGGCGACGATTCCTTTATGCCTTGCACTGCTTGTGCCTGTCTACGCCAATGCGCAAGACCATGATAGAGACGAGCACCACGACAGCGCCGACCACGGCCGCGATAACAACAAAAGATACTACGATAGGCAGCACCATGACTATCACACGTGGAACGGGGACGAGGACAAGAACTGGCAGAGTTATCAGGATGAGCACCACCAGAAACATACGGACTGGGATCGCGCCTCAAAGAGGCAACAACAACAGTATTGGAATTCGCGCCACGAGAATAACAACCATGATCGCGATCACGCGGAGCAGCGCTAGAACTACTCTGGATTTAGCGCAAACGCGCTGTGTAATTTGACGTAAGTATCTTCAAGCCCCTCCGGGATCACACGGGTGTGGCCGATACTTGTCATAAAGTTGGCGTCGCCATTCCAGCGGGGCAGTACGTGCATATGTATGTGCTGCTCAATCCCCGCTCCCGCCGCCTCGCCCAAATTCATTCCCAGGTTCAGGCCGTGTGGACTATAAATATCCTGCAGCAGAGTTTCCGCGCGGCGAACGAGACGCATCATCTCCTGCGTTGCCGCTTCGCTCGCTTGAGTAAGACGCGACACATGTGCGTAGGGGGCGATCATCAGGTGACCCGACGTATACGGATATCGATTCAGGATCACGAATGTAAATTCGCCGCGATAAACGATCAGACTCTGAGCGTCCTCGGTCCCGGCGGCCGCGTCGCAGAAGATACAACAGTTCTTGTCTTTTCTGTCCGTCATGTACTTGGAACGCCAGGGCGTCCACAAGTGAGTCATTCGTGACTGCCGCTTTTAGTAAATGCCTCGTCAGGATTACGGGCCGTTTCCTCCGCCCCTGACGTCGCGGTGCTCTGAGCGGATTGATTCACAAGATCGCGCAGTTCCTTGCTGGGTTTGAAGTAGGGGATCCGCTTTGAAGGCACTTCTACGCGCGTGCCTGTCTTGGGGTTGCGTCCCACGCGAGGCTGACGCTGCCTGGTCCGGAAACTTCCAAAACCGCGAATTTCGATCTTTTCCCCTTTGTGCAGGCTGCCGACGATGCTGTCGAATATGGTCTCGACGATTTCTTCCGAATCTTTACGAGTCATCTCAACAACTTTGGACACTTCCTCGATGAGCTCAGCCTTAGTCATGCTTGCATTTTCCCTTACTCAAGATTTCTCTTCCGACTTCAGCTGCCTGAGAACATCGCCGACAGTGGATGTCGCGGCCGCCGCTTGGCGGTTGTAATCGCCGAGGCGGCTTCGCTCATCATCCTCCCCGGCGGCACGCATGCTCAACCCGATACGCTTCTGTGCTTCGTTCATCTTGATGACCTTGAAGTCGAATTCGCGGCCCATGGGCAGCACAGGTTCCTCAGCCGCGGCGTTTTGCGGACTGCGGCGTGCCCCGGCGGTGTCTCCGGCAACCTCAGAACGATGACACAGCCCCTCCACCCCTGGAAGAAGCTCCACAAAAACTCCAAATGGCGCGGCACGGCAAACTCGTCCTCGCACGCTATCACCTATCTGGTGAGTGCGGAAGAACGTCTCCCACGCATCCGGTTGAAGCTGTTTCATGCCGAGCGACAGCCTGCGGTTACCAGCGTCGATATTCAAGATTGCCGCTTGAACGATCTGCCCTTTTTTCACGATTTCAGAAGGATGTTTGACGCGGGCCGTCCACGACATGTCTGACACATGGACCAAGCCGTCCACGCCTTCTTCAATCTCGATAAAGGCGCCGAAATCAGCCAGTTTGCGAACCCGTCCTTCTACGACTGAACCGATGCTGTAGCGCTCGCCCACCGTGGTCCAAGGGTCAGCCTCAAGCTGCTTAATGCCAAGCGAGATGCGGCGCTCTTTCGGTTTGACTTCGAGCACAACGGCTTCCACCTGATCGCCGGGCTTGACCACTTTGGCGGGGTGTTTCATGCGCCGGCTCCAAGTCATCTCGGAAATGTGAATCAGGCCTTCGACGCCGGCTTCAAGTTCTACAAAAGCGCCGTAATCGGTCACGCTGACCACATGCCCTATGACGCGGCTCTGCTGCGGGTAACGCTCGTCTATATTGGCCCAGGGATCGGGGTGCATCTGCTTTAGGCCAAGCGAAATGCGCTCCTTTTCGCGATCGAACTTGAGCACCTTAACCGTGACTTGATCGCCGACGTGAACGATGGTGGAAGGATGCGCGACGTTGCCGTAGCTTAGATCGCTGACATGCAGTAGTCCATCAATGCCGCCGAGGTCCACGAAGGCGCCGTAATCGGTCAGGTTCTTGATCGTGCCGGTGACGGTGCCGCCTTCCTCAATTGCGGCTAGAGCTCCGGCTTTACGGGCCTGCAGGCCGTGCTCGAGCAGGACACGGCGCGAGACCACCGCATTGCCGCGCTTTCGATTGAGTTTTAGAATTTGGACTTCAATATCCTGGCCGATATAGGAGTCTAAGTTGTGAATCGGCCTAACTTCGACTTGGGAACTGGGAAGGAAGGCGACTACGCCGATATCGACTGTCAGTCCACCCTTAATTTTGTCGAGCACACGACCGGTAATCGGAGTAGCTTCGGCGGCGATTTTTTCGAGACGTTCCCAGGCATGGCGGCGAAAAGCACGTTCATGGGAAAGCAGAATGTAGCCCTCGACCGGCTCGCCGGTCCGGTCGAATGCCACTTCGATAGTGTCGCCGGGCTTGACGGCGG
>JALYVD010000056.1 GCA_030853405.1 Acidobacteriota bacterium
CGCAAAAAGGCTATCGCGTCCTGTTTGGCGAAGGCATAGCACCTTGGAAACAAATCTTCGCGGCGGCGGAAAACACCGGTGGTGTTGAATTTTATTTGATGGAGCAGGAAGGCAGTGATTATCCGGAAATGGAAACCGCGGAGCGTTGCCTCGTGGCTTACAAAGGCATTCACGGGTAAAGTGGGCCTATGAAGGACCAGACCGCGCCGCCCGCATTGGAGCTGATCGGCAACACGCCCTTGGTTCGTCTCACCGCCTTTGATACGGGGCCGTGCGAGTTGTTTCTGAAGTTGGAGTCGCAGAATCCGGGTGGCTCCATCAAGGACCGCATCGCTGTTTCAATGATTGAAGCGGCGGAGCGCAGCGGTAAACTTCCGCCGGGCGGAACCATGGTCGAAGCCACGGCTGGAAACACGGGCGTGGGCTTGGCGCTGGTCGCCGCCATCAAAGGCTATCAACTGATCCTCGTCATCCCCGACAAGATGTCGCCGGAGAAGATTGCACACGCGAAGGCGCTGGGTGCGGACATTCGGTTGACGCGATCCGACGTGGGTCCTGGGCATCCCATGTTCTACAAAGACATGGCGGCGCGCATCACAGCCGAGACTCCGGGTGCTTATCACATCGATCAATTCGGCAACCAAGCCAATCCCCTCGCGCATGAGTGCACCACCGGCCCGGAGATCTGGCAACAAATGGATCATCGTGTCGATGCCGTAGTTTGTGGGATCGGATCGGGCGGCACGATGACCGGGCTCAGCCGGTTCTTCGGACGCGTACAGCCGGATTCCGAAATGGTGCTTGCGGATCCAGAAGGCTCGGCTCTGGCTGGAATCGTCAAGGGCAAGCCGGGTTCTTCTGGCAGCTACGCGGTCGAAGGCATTGGCTCCGACAAGTTGCCGCCCGTGGCCGATGTCTCGCGAGTCAAGGCCGCCTATAGCATTTCGGATCGCGAAAGCTTCCAAACTGCGCGCGATTTGTTGAAGCGCACGGGCATCTTTGGCGGGTCTTCGTCGGGTACTTTATTAGCCGCCTCGCTGCGCTATTGTCGTGAACAAACGAGACGGAAGCGGGTTGTGACATTTGTATGCGATACGGGCGCCAAGTATCTGTCTAAGATGTACAACGATTACTGGATGCTCGATCAGGGCTATTTGGAGCGGCCGGCGACGGGCACACTGCGTGAGCTGATCTCCAGGCGCTACGAAGAAGGCGCGGTCATTACGGTCACCACCAGCGATACGCTGCTGACAGCATTTCAACGGATGCGAGTGGCGGATATTTCCCAGGTGCCCGTAATTGAGCGCGGAAAGTGCGTCGGCGTGTTGGACGAATCGGACCTGCTGTTGGCGGTTCATGGCAATCCCGAACGCTTCCATTCGCCAGTGAGCAGCGCTATGACAAGCAAATTGGAGACCATCGGGGCGGGGGAAAGCGTGGATGCGGTGTACAAGATTGTGGATCGTGGCTTGGTTGCTTTGGTGATCGACGGCGATGCGTTCGTGGGGCTGATCACCCGCTCCGACCTGCTGAGTCATCTAAGGCGAAAACTGAAATGAGCAAAGAACAGCGATTCGGCACACGAGCGATTCACGCGGGACAATCGCCCGACCCGTCAACCGGCGCGATTATGACGCCGATCTACGCGACCTCGACCTACGTACAGGACAGCCCTGGCGTACATAAAGGCTTCGAATATTCGCGTTCGCAGAATCCAACCAGATTCGCTTATGAGCGATGTGTAGCGGATCTTGAAAGCGGCGTGCGCGGGTTTGCTTTTGCGTCAGGCTTGGCCGCCATGTCGGTGACTCTGGAACTGTTGTCGACCGGCGACCACGTGCTGGCAAGTGACGATCTGTATGGGGGAACATTTCGCTTGTTTGAGCGAGTGCGAAGGCGGTCCGCAGGACTCGATTTCACCTTCGTCGATCTCTCCGATCCGGCGGTCGTGCGAAAGGCCATTCGGCCAAATACGAAGATGCTTTGGGTAGAAACACCATCGAATCCACTGCTGAAAATTGTTGATTTAGCGGCCATAGCGAACGTTGCCCGCGAGGACGGCCTGCTTGCGGTTGCGGATAACACATTTGCGAGTCCCGCGCTGCAAAGACCTTTGGAATTCGGCTTCGATGTGGTAATCCACTCCGCCACCAAGTACATCGGCGGCCATTCGGATCTGGTGGGCGGCATAGCGGTCGTACGCGATCAGGAACTGGGGGAAAGGCTCGCTTTCCTGCAAAATGCAACCGGCGCGATCGCCGGGCCCTTCGATTCCTTTCTTGCACTGCGCGGGTTGAAAACGCTGCATCTGCGAATGGAACGCCACTGCGCCAACGCTCAGAGACTGGCCGAATGGCTGCAGGGCCATCCCCGCGTGGAGAAGGTGTTCTATCCAGGATTGAAAACGCATCCAGGTCACGACATTGCCGCGCGGCAGATGAGTGGATTCGGCGGCATGGTGACGGTCGTGTTGAAAGGCGATGTTGAGTATGCCCGCCGCATGCTGGAGCGCTGTCACGTTTTTGCTCTAGCAGAAAGTCTGGGCGGAGTGGAAAGCTTGATCGAACATCCAGCCATCATGACGCACGCCTCCATTCCGGTGGAACAAAGGAAAGCGCTTGGAATTTCCGATACGCTCATCCGGCTCTCGGTGGGAGTTGAGGATTTTGAAGATCTTAAGAATGATCTGGAACAGGCTTTGATGGGGTAAGCGATTCGTCCTCGCATTTCACGCAATTCAAGAG
>JALYVD010000059.1 GCA_030853405.1 Acidobacteriota bacterium
GTCCGGCCTAATTGACCTGCATTCCCACACCAGTGAGTCGGATGGAACGTTAAGTCCCGAAGACTTGGTACAACTCGCGGTAGATACGGGCCTCGACGCGCTTGCGATCACCGATCATGACACTTTCGCGGGATACGAGAAGGCCCGTGAGCCCGCCCGGAAAGCCGGTTTGGATCTAGTGCAAGGAATCGAGCTGAATTCGCGGCTGGAGATGGAGCGGGAACGCGTTCGGTACGTACACGTGCTTGGCTATTTCCCCTCCGGAGAGCCGACGGAACGCTTTCTGAAATGGCTTTCGAGCCAGCGCGAGGACCGGCGGGACCGTAATTTGCGGCTTTCGAACGCGCTGCGGGAGAAGGGAATTGAAGTCACGATTGAAGAAGTGGAGGCGCGCGGAAGGAGTTTGGCTGGACGGCCGCATTTTGCGCGCGTCTTGGTCGAGAAGGGTTACGCAAAGAATGCGGACGACGCGTTCAAACGGTTCATCGGCGAAGATGCCCCAACATTTATAGAGCGGCAGAGTTTGAGCACGGAAGACGTCATCGGTTTTATCAGGGAAGGCGGCGGCGTTCCGGCGGTCGCGCACCCCGTTCGCCTTTCGCTGCCGCACGACGATTTAGAACGCCGGGTAATTTCGCGGCTGAAGGAAGCTGGGCTGTTGGGTCTTGAAGCGTATCATTCCGAACACTCTCCGGAACTTCAGTCCTATTACTTGCGGCTCGCGGAAGACCTGGCGTTGTTGCCGCTCGGCGGTTCTGACTTCCACGGGGCGGCGAAACCCGACATTGCGTTAGGTTCGGGGCGAAACGCCAATGTTCGAGTGCCACGCGGCTTCTTGGACCGGATGCGCGAATATCCAAACAACGGCAAGGCTTCCGTAGGGAGAGCTTAGGTCTGCGGTACCATACGATTTCACCGGGGGAAAATGGAAACAGCCGAGATATACCAAAAACTTACTGGCATATTTCGTAAGGTTTTCGACGACGAATCTATCGTTGTCCGGCCAGATCTTACTGCGGACGATGTAGACGAATGGGATAGCCTGAGTCATATTCGTCTTGTACTTACGGTCGAGAAGGCGTTCAATATCAAGTTTTCCGCCTCTGAAATCGGCAGACTCAAGAATGTCGGCGAGTTCGCCGATCTAATCAAATCAAAATCGTCCTGAAACAGAGTAAGCGCAAACCGGCGAAACGCATCTAAAGATTTTGAGGCGAAGTGTCGAACTATAGTTGTGACCACCGCTTGAGTCTTTTTTAATGAGTAATAGTCTTTACACCAATCTTTCCTGGCTTTCACCGGCTCCAGCCAACTTTTCGGCCGAGTGCCGGGCTGTTCTTGAAGCCGATGGCGATCTTGGTAGGCGCATTCAGTCGCTTGCCACGCACGCGCTTGATGAAAACGAACTACATCGTCTGACAAAGGTCCTGAATAAAGCTCGGCAAACGGGCCGCTCCTTGAAACCGTTGACCCCGTTCCGGCTGGGTGTGTTGAGCAATTCCACGGTGGATTTTATTGTGCCCGCACTGATTGCGACAGCCGCGCGCCATGGGATTGCACTGGAATGTATCAAGGCCGACTACGATCAGGTGATTCAGGATGCGCTCTCGCCGGAATCCGTTATCAACCGCGCCAGTCCCGATGGCGTTTTGATCGCTATAGATTACCGGGCGCTTCGTCTGCGGAGTAAAGCCGGAAGCGGCCAAGAGACGGAGGCCACCGTTCAGGCTGCTCTTGATTACATTGAGACGGTCCGCTCGGGTCTTAAGAAAAATATCAAAACAATTTGTATTCTGCAGACTCTCGCCGCTCCGCCAGAACGCCTGTTCGGAAACCTGGATCGCTTGCTCCCGGGCACTCTGCAAAATGTCATCGACAGAATTAATCAGGGACTTGCGGCCAGCGTGTTTAGTAGCGAAGACGTGTTGCTCGATGTGGCGGGCATTGCCGAAACAGTGGGTCTTGCCGACTGGCACTGCCCCACCCAGTGGAATATGGCGAAGCTGCCATTTTCGAATACCTATCTGCCGTTGTACGCCGACCACGTGGCGCGAGTGATTGGCGCTCTGCGCGGGAAGAGCCGCCGCTGCTTGGTGCTGGATCTCGACAATACGGTTTGGGGTGGAGTCATCGGAGATGACGGCCTTGAAGGTATTCAATGCGCGCAAGGGGATGCGACCGGCGAAGCCCATCTGAGCGTGCAACGTCTTGCGCTGGATCTGCGGGAGCGCGGTGTAGTGCTCGCAGTCTGCTCGAAGAATAATGACGATGTCGCGCGGCTGCCCTTTTCGAAACATCCGGAAATGCTGCTGCGTGAAGATCATATTGCCGTGTTCCAGGCGAACTGGAACGATAAAGCCACGAATATAAAAGCCATAGCCGAAGAGCTATCGCTGGGCCTTGAGTCCATGGTCCTGCTCGACGACAATCCGGTGGAGCGCGGTCTGGTGCGCCAGATCTTGCCGCAGGTTGCGGTTCCTGAATTGCCCGCCGATCCCGCGCTCTACTCCCGTACATTGGCGGCTGCGGGATATTTCGAATCGGTCGTGTTCTCTGAGGAAGACGTCAAACGTGCGAGCTTTTATCAGGACAATGCGCGCCGCGTCAGTTTGCAACAACAGGCCGGAGATGTGGATGCCTATCTCGCGTCGCTGAATATGGAGATCACCTTCCAGCCTTTCGATGCCACTGGCCGCGCCCGTATCTCGCAGTTGATCAACAAATCCAATCAGTACAATCTGACGACAAAGCGCTACACGGAAGCCGATGTAGCGGAAGCGGAGTGCAATCCGAAGTGCTTCACTCTGCAGGTTCGCTTATCAGATACCTTTGGCGATAACGGGATGATCAGCGTGGTGATCTGCCGTCAGATCTCCTATTCCGAATGGGAGATCGATACCTGGCTAATGAGTTGCCGGGTTCTCGGGAGGCGCGTCGAGCAGATGGTTTTGCGCCACATCCTGGAACATGCGAAACGGCAGGGCATACACAAGCTTATTGGAATTTACAAGCCTACCGACCGCAACAAACTCGTCGAAGACCATTACTCGAAACTTGGGTTTACCGAGATTCAGAAGTCGGAAGACGGAACAACTCTCTGGGAACTGAACGTCGAAACGGCGGACGTGCAAGGAGCGCCCATGAACGTGCGAGCCACCGGGTTTGAAATGGCCGAGGCTTAGAAAAGGAGTGAGCTGACAGTTCGCATGGGTAGCGCTTCGCTAGAGTTTCTCGGATTTGCACTCGCGGTTGTGATCGTATTCAACCTCGGGCGATCGGTTGCGTGGCGGCAGGCGATTCTTCTGATTGCGAGCATTTGTTTTCTCGGATTTTTCTCGCTTAACCCGGTTTCTTGGCTGCCCCTCGTTGCCTTTCTTGCATTTGGATTCGCCAGCCTCCGGCTGATGCAGAAGGGCGCTAAGCGGGCCGCTTTCGTTCCACTGCTGGTGGGCGGTATCGCCGCGTTTGTCTGGCTCAAGAAGTATTCGTTCGTCCCGTCGCCTCTGTTCCTGCCGTTTCCTTACATAACGCTTGGGCTCTCGTACATCTTCTTCCGGGTTCTACACCTGATCATCGATTCGAAAGACGGGAATATTCCGGAGAGAGTAAGCTTGACGTCTTATCTAAATTACACGTTGAACTTCACTACCTTGGTGTCCGGCCCGATTCAGCGGTATCAGGATTTTGCGGAAATGCAACTCGCGCCGGTACCTCTGAAGCTGGATGTTCTGGTCGCTGGCCAGGCGTTTGAGCGCATTGTCATCGGCTTCTTCAAAGTCAACGTGCTCTCTCTGTTCCTTTCGATAGCGCGGACGCAGGCGCTGAGCAATCTCGCGTCCGGTCAAAGCCTCGGGGAGCGCACTACCAACGGCATTATTATCGCCGCCGCGTACCCGTTCTACCTGTATTGCAATTTCTCCGGCTACATCGATATAGTCATCGGCATTGCGAGATTTCTCCGCATCGAACTGCCCGAAAACTTCAACCGGCCTTTCTCCTCGGACAACTTCATGAACTTCTGGAGCCGCTGGCACATCACGCTCTCAGAATGGCTGAAGACCTATGTCTATAATCCGCTACTCATCGGCCTGATGCGCCGCTACTCTTCCGTGGCGATCGAACCGTTTCTGGGCGTCTTCGCTTTTTTTGTTACCTTCTTCCTGGTAGGCGTCTGGCACGGTCAGACGTCGGTATTTCTCTTCTTCGGTCTGCTGCAGGGCCTCGGCGTGAGCGTGACGAAACTCTATCAAGTTTTGATGAGCAAGTGGCTGGGCCGCAAACCCTATAAGGCGCTTGCAAACGGCTGGCTTTACAACGTCTTTGCGCGGGGGCTTACCTTTACCTGGTTCACGTTCACACTGCTGTGGTTCTGGTCGAACTGGAAACAGCTTGGTTCCGTGACGGACAGGTTGGGAGCGCCGGCGGTTGGCCTAATGTGGATTGCGATCTTCTTGGGTTCTTCGATTCTGCTCCAAGCATGGGAATCGGCCCGGGCCTGGATGTTGTCGTTCGAATGGCAGAATCAGCCGCTTCTGCTTTCGCGATACGTTCGAACGGTGTGGGGCACAGCGCTTGTGGTGCTCGCGGTTGCGATTGTTATGCTACTAAACGCGCCTGCACCGGAGATCGTCTACAAGGCATTTTAAGTTTTGCAAAGGTCCGCTCACTTTGTTGCCCTCCTGTTTTCATGCTCTCTTTTCGCTCAGTCGGGCGCGTTCGGTTCGAACGAAAAGGCCGCCTTTAAACACGACACTTTCGAGTCCTTTTACCGCAGTTCCGAAGGTGCTGTTTCCGAAGGCTCTCAAATCACTCTACGCTTTCGATCCGCTCACTTCGATCTGACCAACGTGAGCGTTCGCGCCTACGTTCTCGATACCGGCACGGGCGTAACGGCGGGACCAATCGATACGCCGATGTCGTTCGACCGGAACGTCACGGAAAATTCGATTACCTACGACGCCTGGAAGGTAACTCTCACCATGCCCTCCAAACCGGCAATCTTCTACTACAAGTTCATTGCGGCGCGCGGAGCCACAACCGGTTTTTACAGCGACGACTACATAGACGATTACGACAATTTGAACAAAGACGGAACCGGCGTCGCCTCCGACGTTGAACCCCTCGACTCGTTCCAAATTACCGTTTACGATCCTCAGTTCCAGACGCCCGCCTGGCTTGCCAAAGCGAATGTTTACCAGATCTTCCCCGACCGCTTCCGCAACGGAGATCAAACCAACGACTACTGCACATCGGGCAGCACCACAGGATGTCCGTCGTTCTATGGAGCACCCGCTTCAAGTACGATTGCCGTGCCTACATGGAACAGTTTGCTCTGCGACCCTCACTCGCCCAGTTGCCCCAACGATTTCGGCAACGTGTTCTACGGCGGCGATTTGCGGGGAATCCAGCAGGAACTCGGGTACCTGCAAAACATTGGCTTTGACACGCTGTATCTGACGCCGATCTTCACGGCGAGTTCCAACCATCGCTACGATACGGACGATTACCTTAATGTGGATCCGGCGCTCGGAGGAAACGCAGCTTTCACCGCGCTCGTTACCGCCATGAAGGCGCGTGGAATGCATCTCATTCTGGACGGCGTTTTCAATCACGCCTCTTCCGACAGCCTTTACTTCAATCGCTACGGGAGGTTTCAGTCGGAGGGCGCATGTCAGTCTGTACAATCGCCCTATCGCGCGTGGTTTCATTTCAACGATGCCCACGTGCCGTGCAATTCGAGCGATTACCCGAACTGGGGCGGCGTAGATTCTCTCCCGACTTTCGATCACACACAAAAGGCCGTTCAGGATTTCTTCTATAGCGGTCCCGATAACGTAATGCAGCACTGGTACAACGCCGGAGCGAGCGGCTGGCGTTTCGATGTTGCAGGCGATCCCAACTTCTCGCATCAATGGTGGGTCGCCACCCGCCAATTCTCCAGACGATACAAGAGCGACGGGCCGCTCATCGGAGAGCTTTGGGCGAACGCGAGCCCCTGGCTGGCCGGAGATCAATTAGACTCCGTGATGAACTACCGCTTCCGGCGCAACGTACTCGGGTTTGCACGCGGCGCGTATAACTGGATCGATAGTAACGATAACGGACATGACGCCATCCTTCCTCTGACACCAAGTCAGTTCGACACCGCTAACCGCGCCATTCGCGACGATTATCCGCCGCAGGCAACCGCCGCAATGCTGAACCTGATCGATTCTCACGACACAAACCGTGCGCTGTACGTACTCACCGAGCTCGGCGATAGCGGACTCACTCAAGGCAAACAACGCTTGCAGCTTGCCGCCATTTTCCAGTTCACCTATGTGGGCGCACCGATGACTTTTTACGGTGACGAAGCGGGCTTGGACGCACCGTCGCGAGCCAACGGCGACAACGGTCCGATAGGCGACCCTTATACGCGCGCGCCATATCCCTGGACCGATCAGCCCGGAGATCCCGGCATCTATGGGCCACCGGACCAAAACTTGATTAACTTCTATAAGAAGCTCGCTCATTTGCGGAAGCAGAACACGTCGCTGACAAGCGGAAGTTTCACGACGCTGCTGACTGGTGACACGCAACAACCCGCAACCGCCCCGAATACCTATGCCTATGCGCGCGCTCAAGGACGTGACGTAGTTGTGGTAGCTCTGAACAACGGTTCGGCTCAGAACACCCCAATCATTTCCGTATCCGCCTACTTCGCCGATGGCACTCAGTTG
>JALYVD010000094.1 GCA_030853405.1 Acidobacteriota bacterium
TTCTCAAGGAGCTCGCGAAATCCAATTCGGGTTGAAGTACAACTTCTAACCCTGGTTCGGAAGTAACTTGCTGGCGGCTCCGCAGTTCCGGGCCGCCAGCATTTTTTTGTAAGTACTCAGAAAATCAGCGTCAGACCGAACTGCATGTGCCGCATCGGCGTATCCCCGGCAATGCTGCTGATCACCCCGTAAACTTCCCATCAGAACTGCAGTGAGCGCGATTCGAGGAAGCGGAAGTTTTTCAGCAAAGTGATATTCGCCGAATTGCGCCCTGGACTGGGAATGGTGTTGCGCCCGGCATTACCGAAAGTTCCGCATGGCTCAAGCGAAAATGCAGCCGTGTTGAACCATTCATTCCGCGCCGGGTTACTCATGATCGGAGAAATCCCGGTAGCATTTAGCTGGCCACGTGAGTTGCCTATTCCGGTATTTGACTGATTGGAGCCCGCTGTCGGATAACCCGGAGTGCCGCTTTGTATCACGATAGATGCCGGCAGCGGCTATTCTGCGGGAAAATCGTACGCTCTGTCCACGAATAGCGCTGGCGTCACAGGCTGGCAAAGAGTAACAAACAGCCGGCTACTTGCAGAATGCTTTTCATTCCTGAACCTCGCAACGAAAAGTTTGTATTACCGCGGTTTTGTTGCTGCGCATGGTATCTGACTTGTTTCGAAAGCCCTCTCCTCGCGCCGCCGCTTCAGGGTTCCGCAAGTTGGCCCATCCTTCACATTCGGGTTGCGCACGCCATGAGGTCTCCAACCGATCGATCGCTCCCGGATATGATAAGCCTGATGGATACAGAGGAATTGCTGTCTCGGCGCGAGATGGTGGAACTTGCTCTTCGAGCCGCGGCGCTTCCAGGCGCGACAGCTTTTTTTTCCACTTGGCTGAAAGCCGCACAGGGCCACGATCATCAGAGCGGAACGACGCCTCCGCCCGAACCGAAGCTGCTTCGCGACTACCAGCCGAAGTTCTTCCCGCCAGAAGATTTTCAGGCATTACAGACGCTAACCGAAATTCTGATTCCAAAGGACGACACGCCGGGCGCGCGCGATGCGTATTGCGCCCATTACATCGATTTCGTGCTGCAGGCTTCGAACGAAGTACCGCAAACCCAGACCGCCTGGCGCAAAGCGATGGCAGCGCTGAAAGAAACCGGATTCTACACCGCCGATGCCAACCGCCGCTTGGAACTGGTTACTGAAATGTCACGGCCCGAGACAGATCGCACGGCACACCATCCAGCGTATTTCGCGTACCGGCTGATTAAGAAACAGAATGCATTCGCCTTCTACACATCGCGAGAGGGGATGATCGACACGCTCGATTACAAAGGAAACTCATACAACGCAGTGTTCCCCGGCTGCAATCATCCGGAGCACAAGGCCGTTTAGATGCCAGAACAATATGATGCGATCGTAGTCGGGTCGGGCGCATGCGGCGGCTGGGCCGCCATGCAACTGACGCAAGCGGGGATGAAAGTTTTGATGCTGGAGGCCGGGAGTTCCGTGGACGTGGCACGCGACTTTCGGCACATTTATCTGTATCAGATGGATTATCGCGGTGTGGGCAAGCCTGGCCTGTTCCGCAAATACAGCGGCAGTGAGCGCAATTACCGGATCATGATCGATAACAGCGAGAACCCGTACACCACAGCTCCTGACACCGTGTATCACTGGGGAAGATCGCGTGTGTTGGGCGGCCGGTCTCTTCACTGGGCCAGGGCCAGCGACCGCATGGCGGACTATGAGTTCAAGGCTGCTTCGCGCGACGGCTATGGTATGGATTGGGCGGTCAACTACGCGGACATGAGTCCGTACTACGACCGCGTGGAGCGCTACATCGGCGTTAGCGGCGCCCGCGAGGGATTCCCGCAATTTCCCGACGGGCAGTTTCTGCCTGCGATGCCGCTGAACTGCGCGGAGTCTATTTTTGCCGCTACGTGTAAGAACCTGGGCTGGCCCACCACTCCCCGGCGCTTGGCGCAGTTGACGCAGATGCACAATCATCGGCCGCCTTGCCATTACTGCGGGAACTGCGTCAATGGCTGCGATGTCGGCGCGATGTTCAGCACCGTATCGACTACGTTACCGCCCGCGCTAAAGACTGGGAAGCTTGAAGTAAAAACCGATTCGGTGGTTGCGGCAGTTCGCATGAACGGTGAGAACCGCGCGCAAGGCGTGACTTACATCGAACGCTTCACCGGAAAGCCAGTGGACGTCGATGCTAAGTACGTTGTGCTGGCGGCCTCGACGCTTGAGAATACGCGATTGCTCCTGCTCTCCGCGAAGGGCGGTCTGGCTAACTCAAGCGGCACACTTGGGCAGTACATGATCGACCAGTTGGGCGGCGGTGGCGTAGCGGGCTATCTTCCGAAACTGGCGGGGGGCCCGAGCAGGCTCGACGACGGCAAGTCCGCTGGCATTACGGTTCCGAACATGGTGAACTTCGACGCGAAAACCGCGCGTAAGGATTTCATTCGCGGTTACGTGATGAATGCCACTGGCGGTCAGACGGAATTCCCACTCTTCGCGGGAGCGTTGCCGGGTTTCGGAAGCGCGTGGAAGAAAGAAATAAAATCCCGCTATGTAGCACAGGCCCGTGTCTGGATCGCGGGTGGGGAAATGTTGGCTCGCAGAGAAAATTTTGTGGAACTCGATCCCGAAGTGAAAGACCATTGGGGTATCCCGGTGCTTAAGATTCACTTCACTCACTGCGATAACGACCGCAAACTAATGGCGCATTTTCAAACGAGTGCAGAAGAGTGGTTCCACAGAGCGGGCGGCGAACCGATGGAGGACATGGGGCGAACAGGGCCGATCGGATTTCCGGGTGCACCGGGTTCTCCCGACAATTCTCCCGCTCAGGCCGCAGCGCCGCCGAAAGATAGAATTGGCGGTTCCATTCACGAAGTGGGTACGGCCAGAATGAGCGCGAATCCGAAGGACGGCGTGCTGAACTCCTTCTGCCGGACGCATGACATCCCAAATATGTATGTGTTCGGCGGGAATGCGTTTCCATCGACCGGCGATAAACACCCCACGCTGACCATGATCGCCCTGACGGCGCGAGGCTGCGACCATTTACTCGAGGACGCCAAGGGCCGGACCGCGTAGGATTCGTGCATGCAGTCCTGATCGCGTTGCTTGCCACGGCGTCCATCGGCTGGCCGGCGGTCCGGGAAGAGGGCGCCGTGCAAACGATGGGTTCCACGACCGCCATTATCGCGTACGGGAACGACGCTGGCCGGGTGAAATCAGCCATTTCAGATGCCCTTGCCGAGGACGTACGACTGGACGCGATGCTCTCGAACTATAAACCACAGAGCGAGTGGAGCAAGGTAAACCGGCTGGCCGCACAGCAGCCCGTTCACATCTCGAAGGAACTATTCAATCTGCTGGTGTCCTGCCGCGAATACAGCCATCAGAGCGAAGGCACCTTCGATATCTCAGTGGGTCCGCTCATGAAAGTATGGGGCTTCTACAAAGCGGAAGGGCATCTCGCCGATCCTCTCAAACTGCGCACCGCTCTAGAATCTGTGGGATATCGGAACGTGATTCTGGACCCGGAATCTCTGACGGTGCGTTTCGCCAGACCGGGAGTCGAACTAGATCCCGGAGGCATTGCTAAGGGCTATGCCGTGGACCGCATGGTGAACATGCTTCGTGACAAAGGAATCGGCGCCGCTCTCATTTCGGCGGGAGGCAGCAGCATCTATGCCCTGGGCGCTCCGCCGTATGAGCAGGGTTGGCGTATCGGTTTGAAGGATCCGAGAAACTCATCCAGAACCGTCGAGACCGTGACATTGCGCGATGAATCCCTATCAACTTCAGGCAGTTACGAAAAATTTTTTTACGCCGACGGTAAGGTGTGGAGCCATATAATGGATCCTCGTACCGGTCATCCGGCAGAGGGCATGCTCTCTGTATCGGTGATCGCACCGCGGACAATCGATAGCGAGGCTTGGGCGAAGCCCTATTACATCCTGGGTCGAAAGTGGACGGTCCAGCATGAGAAGAAAGACTATCGCGTCTTCCTCTGCGAGGACAAGCCGGATGCTCCATGCGCGTGGGTTCATTGAATTCTAAAGCGGTAAAATTGCCTCTTGAACAGGCGATTATTTCTTCATCTCGCGGCGGCGTCCCCGCTGCTGGCGCAACAGCCAAAAATTCCTGGCTATCGGACTGTCACGCGCTTTCAACGTGTAGAAGGAGGCGGTATGCCTGGGCGATATCCCGGGCGTGCAATCCGCGTTCATTCAGAGCGTGCCGTTGACGTTTCAGCCAACCGCGTTAACGCGAGCGCGGTGAAGGCGATGCTCTCGGCTGGGATGCTTGCTTTAACGGGCGATTCCGAAGAGCGCGACGCCTGGGCCCGGTTCATTTCTCCTTCCGATGTAGTGGGAATTAAAGTGAATTGTTCTGGTTCGCCCGAGATCAATTCGAATCCCGAATTAGTGGCCGCGATCATACAAAATCTCATGTCGGTCGGAGTCGCGCCCGAACACATCTACATCTACGATCGTTTCGCGAACCAGATGCGGACCGTGAATTTTCCACCTCACGTAGCCGCCGGTGTAAAGACTGCCGCCGCGGAAAGTTCGCGAGGCTCTATTCTCGGCTACGATCCATTTACTTACGTCGAAGCCGACTTCTTCGGAGAAGAAGACACGCGGTCTAACCTGATCCGCCTCGTCTCCGAAAAGTTCACGAAGATCATCAACGTCCCGACGATGAAAGAGCATCGCGCCGCTGGTGTAACAGGGTGTCTCAAGAACATCGCGTACGGTGATTTCTCGAACGTTGCCCGCTCCCATCAAGGAGTAGTTACAAACACATACTCGTTCATCGGGACACTCGCCTCAGTCGAGCCACTGCGATCCAGGACCGTTCTGAACGTCATGGATGGCCTGCGCAGTCTCTGGCAAGGCGGCCCATTCCTGCAGAGTCCGAAATTTCTTTTCTTTCCCAAAGAAATCGTCGTAGGTACCGATCCCGTTACTTTGGATCATTTGCTTCTAGACATGATTGAGAAGAAGCGGCACGAAGAAGGCGCCCCCTCTCTTTTTAACCGCTCCAAAGAACACTTGAGACCGGGACCCGAGCTTGACCCTAACTTCAACAGTTTTGTAAGGGAGCCCGGTCACATCGAATACGCATCTCATCTCGGTCTGGGCGTGTACGACAAGGCTCATATTACGGAGAAGGTGATCACGCTTTGAATTTATTTCTCACGGTTCTGTTGTTCTCGTCCATCATCCCGACCGTCTCTGTCGATACAGTCGATCCTGCGCAATTTACCAAGGTCCTTACGCCTTCGGTAAGCTTCCGCGCCGACGAAGCTTCGGCTACCCGCTCTGCCTGGGTAGATTCGAATGGCTGGAGATTTCTCCGGGACCCGGAAGGCCGTTTCTATTACGACGCTCCGGGAGCAGCCGCACCCTTGGCAGCCGCCGAGGCGTTTATATTTGGCGTACATGCCACGATTCACACGGATACTGCGGGGCGTCAGCTTTTAGGCAAAATGCTGAGCTTCCTTCAGCGTGAGAGCGGCAAAGATCTCCCTGCCTTGGTTAACATCGGTTTCGTTGACGATGGCTCGGCTGCTTCGGGTGAATTCATGAACCTGCTGGTCCGGCGTAGTCTTCTCTTCAGAGTTGTGAAGCAACCCGATCCAAAGCTCGACCTGAATGTAGGCCTCGGTTTCCCCGGCTACCCTAAATCCGAAGCCGTCAATCCGAGCCTGTTAGCCGAAAAAGTGCGGGGCAATCTTACGGATGAAAAACGTCTGTTGAGAATCTACGGCAGCGAACTGGTCGTCGGACGTCTATTCGGAAACGGTCATACGGCACGGTTATGTCTTATCAACTACGGAGCGGCAAAAGCGGCAGTTAACGGCATACGAGTTAGGATCCTGGGTATCTATCCTAAGGTTGGTGTCGTCCAATATGACGCTCCAAATTTACACATCCAGGATGTTACTACCGACGCCACCGGAACGGAATTCACATTGCCCGAACTGAAGACATTCGCTATTATCAGCTTGTCTCATTAAGTTGCCTAAAACAGCAGTTTCAGCGCGAACTGAATCTCGCGGTTGTCGTGCTTCGTTGACGTAATACTGCCGAAGCTTGTCGTCCCATACGTCGCATTTGGATTACTAAAAGCCGGCGTATTGAAAAAGTTGAAAAACTCCGACCGAAACTGCAGGTTCAACCGTTCGCGAATTCGGAAGCTCTTGAAAAGCGAGAAATCAACATTGTCCAAGCCCGGGCCATAAAGAAGATTGCGGCCAGCGTCGCCGTAGGTGTACGCGACAGGCGATCCGAACGCAGCCGAATCGATGCAACCTGTCAGATGACCGTTCCCACAGTTATCCGAGGGTGTGCCCAGGAGATTCGGACGCTCGTTGCTGCGTCCGGTATTCGCCGGGTCGCCCGACACCGTCACATTGAACGGAAAACCGGTCTGCAAGGTGACGATGCCGTTCGTCTGCCAACCCCCAAGCGTCTCGCGGACAAATCCGTTAGAGGCCGAACGGAAGAACGGCAAGTCGTAGTTGAAGCTCGCGACAAATCGGTGCCGGACATCCCAGTTGGAATTACCGTAATCGGCGTGCCAGTTGTACGGGTTCATGGGAGCGCC
>JALYVD010000098.1 GCA_030853405.1 Acidobacteriota bacterium
AACAGGTCTGGCCGGCCGTCGTTGTCGTAATCCCCCACCGCGACCCCCATGCCGTAGCCTGCCCCGGCCACGCCGGCCTTTTCCGTAACATCGGTGAACGTGCCGTCTCGATTGTTCTTATACAACCGGTCGGTCGCTCCTTCAGGAGCGCCGGCTACCCTGGTGCCACACAGAACCAGCGCGTCCAGCCATCCATCGTTGTCGTAATCAAGAAAGGCGCAACCGCAGCCGATCGTTTCGAGAATATAGTCTTTACGATCGATTCCGCCGTAAATCACGGGCGCGCGTAGTCCGGCACTTTGCGCAACGTCGACGAAATTCGCGTTGAACGGAATACCTGAGGGTTTGCCGCGCGGTTGCGGCTTAACGCCGCGAGTGGCAACTCCTTGAGCCAAAAGCGGTGACGCGTATTGAGCAAAGAGCGGCGACGCGCCGAGCACGGCCAGCAGATTTCGCCGCGAGAGCATCACGGCCGAGAATCCGAAACTGGCTCTGTTGGATCAAGGGGCCGCTCCGGATCCATTGCAACCCGGTCTCGCTTCAAGCGTTCGCTCTGAAGACGACGAAAATCAGCCAGTTCTATCCTCGCTCGCTCTTCCTGTCCCGACTGCTTA
This sequence comes from Acidobacteriota bacterium, assembly GCA_030853405.1. GTDB lineage: Bacteria > Acidobacteriota > Terriglobia > Bryobacterales > Bryobacteraceae > Bog-105. Next base: position 615 of record JALYVD010000098.1, read on the forward strand.
TAGGCACGCGCCAACAAAAACGTAATGTTCTCCTGGTGCGGGGCAAGGCGCGAGGCCGCCTCCAGAAATTTGACTGCCGCGGCGGGGTGATTCTGGCTCAGCTCTATTTTGCCGAGGAAATACATCGGATCAGGGAAATTCGCCCGCTGTTCCAGCGCGCGTTCCAGGTAATGACGGCCGCGTTCCTCCTGATTGTTGCGACTGAGCAGCACGCCCAGTTGATAGTTCGATTCTGCGTCCTGTGGTTGAATGGCGAGCGCGCGCTGCAGCAGATCGATTGCTGCCGGGTCATCATTCACACGGAGGCGGAGGCGGCCCAGCGCTGCCAGTGTCGGGGCGGATTTTGGATTAAGACGAAGCGCCTCCTGTAACTCGCGCTCGGCCTCGTCATAGAGTTTAGAACGATAGAGCAACATGCCTTGCAGCAAGTGCACTGGCGCGGGAGGAAGATTCATGCTTTCGATCTGCTGCAAAAGCTGCTTCCCGCGATCTTCATCCCCGGCGCGGATGTGGGCGCTCGCGAGCGCGAACAGGATAGCGGGTTCGTTCGGCTTTTCCTCGTTAAGCTTATCGAGTTCGGAGATGCCTCGCTTATACTGTGCGGATTCCACGAGCGAGATAGCGTGCATCTTACGCGCACGAATCTCACTGGGATGAGATTTGAGGAACTGCTCCAGAGGAGGAATAGCTGCCTCGAAGCGCCCGGCGCGGAAGTAAGCAATGCCGATGTTGAGGTAAATCGGGTCAAGCTTTGGGTCGGCGATTAAGGCTTTCTTGTAGGCCGCAATAGCTTCGTCCACCTTATCTTCGCGAGAGAGTACGGCGCCAAGATTACTGAGAGCGGCAGCGGAATCAGGAGTCTTCGCGATCTGCTCGCGAAACAGGCGTTCCGCTTCCGCATACTCCCCACGTTCCATGGCGAGACGGCCGCTGGTCAGCAAATCCGTGCTTGCTGCGTTAGCAACCACAAACGTTATAAGTAAGAGGAAAGCGCGCATACTGCAAAAGAAAACGGGCGACGGAAACCGCCGCCCGCTACCGATGATTATATGCCGCCCTTTAGAAGTAGAACTTGGCTGCGATCTGCACAATGCGAGGTTCCCGCGCAGAGTTGAACGAACCAAATCCGAAAGGACCCCCGCCGCCGCCGAGCGAAGTCGGCAAGTTAGTGATGGTCGCGTTGGGAGCTAAGGAACTGAACGTGACATTGTAGTTCAAGTTGTTGAACTCCGTGTGATTGAAGGTGTTGAACGACTCCAGACGCAATTCAAAGTACGTCCCCTCACGAGGGAGCGGGATGTTCTTGAAGATCGAGAGATCGAAGTTCCAGAAACCAGGTTGCCGAATGCTGTTTTCCCCTGATTCAAAACCCATGCTGCCAGGCTGAGCCGGGTGGAAAGCCGCCGCGTTCAGGTAGTTGTTAATGCCATTGCCTGAGGTGTACGGGTTGCCCTCGACTACGACCCTGGGTCCGAAGCTGGGCGTACCGGTTGTGCCCAGGTTGATGTTGGCGCCGTTTGCCGGCGTGTTGTAAGTGAGAGTGACTGGCTCACCGCTTTCAAGGGTAGTGATACCCGAGAACACCCAGTTATTAAGAATCACATGGCCGATTTTGTTGTCGAAAATATTTCCGTTTCTTCCTACCTTCGGCAGGTTGTAGATGTAGTTGATGACAGCCACCTGAGTGCGGTCAAAAGCGAGCGGTCCATAATTGCCCAGTCGGTAATTCACCGGATTCAGCTCGTCGGTGTCATTGGAGGCGACACCCAGCGCCTTAGACCAGGTATAAGCTAAGCCCACTTGTAAGTTCCTGGCGAGCCGCCGATTTACACTCACTTGCAGCGCATTGTAGTTTGAATTTCCTCCGAACGCAAACTGCTGAATATCGGCGTATCCAGGATAGGGCCGATACAGGTTCTGGTTGATAGTGGAGCCGTTGATCTGGTTTTGGGGAAGGTTTGCGCTGCCAAATGGATTTCCATTGGCGTTTATCGAGTACAGCAGGTGGTTGGAGACGGAGCCGACATAAGCTACATCCAGGAGGATGCCACTCGGCAATTCATGCTGGAGGCTGATGTTGTAGTTATAAGTCGTTGGAATCTGACCTTGCTTCGAAAAGCCAGATAAGCCAGCCGGAAAGTTTAGGCCGGGCGTTGCGGCGGCGGTCTCGATGTTACCGTAATAAACCGTCGGGCTGTTGACTCCCGGAGGATTGGTCAACATCTGAAATACCGGATTGCCCTGGAAGCGATCGTAGAACACACCGCCGCCCATTCGGAGTACTGTCTTCGGAAGGAAGTTATAGGCGATTCCAAGACGCGGTGCGTACTGAAGGCCGCGGCTGTTGATCAGACCCTCGGGGTAATTCCTGCCCGCGCGACCGATACCGTTGGTGTAAATGCCGTTAGTGGTCGTTCCGGTTCCTGGGACAATGGCGCCAATGAACGCACTCGGCGCAGTCTGTCCGGTAACCGGGTTGACAGCCATTCCGGCGGCATTTTGGCCATAAAGTTGCGCGACGCCGCTCGGGCTGAATAGGCCCGGGTTAAACGTCGAAGTCTGGAGCGCTTGATCGTACTGAGGCTGAATCCAATAGAATCTAATCCCATACTCCACAGTAAGCTTTGAGCTCACTTTCCAGGAATCCTCTCCATACCAC
>JALYVD010000129.1 GCA_030853405.1 Acidobacteriota bacterium
CTCTTAAGGCGGCTGGCGCGGACTTCCGCAACCTGGTTTTCGTGCATCCTTATCTCACGGACAAAGTGCCAATGGAAGTGATGAACCGGATTTATGCGCAGCACTTTGAATTCGGCAATACGCCCGCTCGCGCGACTATCAAAGTGGCAGGACTGCCGAGTGGCGCAAATATCGAATTTACCGGCGTCGCGATAATGGACCTTTCTAAACGCCACGCAATCAGGCCCAAGAATATGGAACCTAGCCCAACCGCCAGCCCATGTGTGCTTGCAGACGACACTCTTTACTGTTCTGCGAAATCGGGTTTCATCGCCGGAGTGAATGGAGGTATCTACGCGTCTACCGTGGACATCCAACTGCGACAGACCATGCGGAATCTGCTGGATGGACTTGAAGAAGCCGGCATGAATTTTTCAAATGTCGTTTCGAGTAATGTGTACCTAGACGACTTGCATGACTTCGCTCAGATGAACGGCGTGTATGCCCAATACTTTGGCGTTGCTCCCCCGGCGCGGACAACCGTTCAGCAGATTGCACCAAGCCCAAGAACGGCCGACTCCAAGGGGCACTTTCCGACTCTCGAACAAATTTCAATCGTCGCAGTCAAGTAGATGCAGGAGAACACAGTCAAGCAGGCTCTGAAGGCCGGTAAATTGCAGCTCGGCGCTGGCGTCTCACAACTTCGTTCGCCTGAAGTTGCGCGAATCTTGGCCGCTGCCGCATTCGATTGGGCGTTCGTCGATACAGAGCATGGCGGCTTCGGGATCGAAACCGTTCAAGACTTCTGCCGTGTGGCCAACCTGGTGGGCATTGCTCCTATCGTGCGTGTAGCCGATATGCAATATCCTCTTGTGGCGAGGGCTCTCGATTGTGGCGCACAGGGGATTATCTTCCCGCGCGTGGAATCACCTGAGGTTCTCGCGCAAGCGGTTCGGTGGGCGCGCTTTCCGCCAGAGGGCGTCCGTGGCTATGGTCTGGGTGGTCCCCAACTCGGATATCAGCGGCATACGTTCGCTGAAGTGATAGAACACACGAATGCAAATACCCTGGTGGTGCTGCAAATCGAAACACTAGCGGCGTTCGAAGCGCGAGACAAACTGCTTTCCACACCTGGCATTGACGCGGTATTGATTGGACCAGCCGACCTTTCCGTTTCGCTCGGCATTCCGGGCAATTTCGAACATGCGCTTATGGTGAAGACTATCGAAGCAATCAGGGATAGCTGCGTACTCCACGGCATCGCTCCTGGGATTCACGTTCGCTCGGCGGCTCTCGCGAAATTCTGGCAACAGCGTGGGATGCTCTTCCTCAGTTGCGGTAACGACATATCGTACCTCTACGAAAAGGCCTCGGAAGTGGTTGGGCATCTTCGAGGCTAGATGCCCTTCAAAAAGTGGAGTGTGGTCGCACTCCTGAGTATCGGCATGATAATCGCCTTTGTCGATCGCGCCAATCTTTCGGTGGTTCTCGCTACCAGTCAAGTTCGCGATGCTTTCCATTTGGGCGATTCCAGCCGCGGATTGCTCAACTCGGCATTCTTTTGGACCTACGCTCTCCTGCAGATTCCCGCCGGCTGGGTGGTGGACCGCTTTGGAGTGAAGCGTCCTTATGCGGTTGCGTTTCTCGCTTGGACTCTTATTTCCGCTGCAACTGGACTGGTGAACAGTGTTTCCCAGTTGCTTGTGCTGCGCCTGCTACTGGGAGCCGGAGAATCGATATGCGCACCCGCAAGCTTGCGTTGGATCCGGTGGAATTGCCCGGAGGAGCAAAGGGGACTAGCTATCGGGATTTATATGGCCGGAACCAAGATTGGTGCGGCAATCGGAGTGCCGCTCGCGGCTTTTCTAATCACAGCTTTTTCCTGGCGCACCATGTTTGTCATTTGCGGTCTCGCAGGTCTCGTGTGGCTGGCAGGCTGGTTGCTATTGGCCAACAACGACTCAGCGTTAGAAGCTCCAGCATTCAGTGAGAATGCCGGCAGCGCACCGGGTTTTGCGGATTTACTCGCCGACCGTGTTACATGGGGAATCCTGTTGGGCACGTTTTCTTACGGCTATTTTCTCTACTTCTGCGTCACGTGGTTGCCGGCATATCTGGTCGAATACCGGCATCTGTCCTTCGACTCCATGGGTTACTACGCTCTGTTCAGTTTCGGCGGCATGGCCGTTGTCGCTATTCTATCCGGGTGGCTCGCTGACCGGATGATTCGCCGCGGCATGGACCCCGCGCGAACCCGAAAGGTATTTACCATTCTCGGCTTCGTGTTGGCTTCGACCGAAGTCTTTGGCGCCCTCTCGAGTTCCCAGACGGTTGCGCTGTTTTTTACGGTGTTCTCGCTTGCGGGACTAGGTCTCGCGACGGCGAATTACTGGGCGCTGACGCAGACGTTGATTCCTGGCCGGGCAATGGGCCGGATCGCAGGAATTCAAAACTGCGCGTCCAATTTAGGCGGAGTCGCGGCTCCCATTGTGACTGGATGGCTAAAACAGAGGAGTGGCGGATACCAAGTACCCATGCAGGCGATTTGGATTGTTCTCCTCATCGGAATCGCATCCTACGTGTTTCTCGTAAGGTCCCCCGTGAGCTCGAAGGCCAAGTCGCAAGTTGCTGCTTAAGAGGCGGCATTCGCTGCTGGAAAAGGGCTACGCTCCTTCATCGCCAGCGCAATCGCTGGCTTCGCTAACATGTAGTCGCCATCGGGAGAGATTCGAGCCGGGCAGCTCGGCCACAAGACCCCAACGAGATCAAGCCGCCCTTGGAGCCGTTCCCTGAACTTGCGAGGTCGTGCGTAATCCACGCTGCCGAGCTGGCTCGCTAGACCGAACTCACCGAAGATCAGTATCCGCTCTGGACCTTTCGCAGGGATAGGACAGCCACATGAATACGTCCAGGGCCACCGGGGAGGAAGATAAGGTCCTTGCTGCTTGCAGATCGGTAGGAATGGAGGATGAGGTCACCTCACGGAAAAATTCATCACTGAGAATAATCTCGTTTTCGAAGCCGCCGGGCAGCATCGTCTGGTCCGGATCACGCGAGTACCAGATCCGCGCTTCTCGCACGAAGTTGAATCGTGCATGGTGCATCACCGCCGCTTTCTCGTGCTGGGTACGCTGCCGAAAAAGATGGTGGTGCCGAAAACTCTCTGGAAGGCTCCGACCAGACGACGGTACTGCGAACCGCCCTGCTGCGTATCAAAGACGTCCAGCATCTCTGCCGCACTTCGAAAAGTGATGGTCTGCTTCTCTTGCCGAAACGGCGAGCGTTGTTACAAATATCGAGGCGGCCCTGTCCCCACGGGTGCCGCGAACGTGGGATGAGCGCGCGCTCGAAACCGGCATCCTGCAGCCACCTGTCTCGAAGGCGAAGGTGAAGCCCATCGGCGCGGAGTAATACTACGGCATGCGTGAGCGCGTGGTGTACAGGCGCTATCCCGCCTACGCAGGCAAGAGCGAACCGGTCCGGCTATTTGCAGAAGCTCGCTTCTTCGAGCTGAGGTGACCTTCGATCCCGCGAAGCTCAAAACTGAGGAGGATTCGATCACGGCCGGGAAAGAAGTCTTCCGGTATCCCGTCGGCTTATTGCTGATGGACATGCTGGCGATATGGCGGACGATCCTGGAGCGCTCCGGTGTTCCGCCTGCGCGTGACGGCACGTATCCGCAGCTCAGCATGGTTGTGCAGAAGCGAAGCGTGATGATGGCGGGCTTCTATCGTGTGCAACTTGCCACACGCGAGTTCTAGCGGACGGAGCAACAATTGACGGGGCCCAAGGCACCGTGCCGGACCTGCTGCTCGGCTTCCCGCCCGATGTGAAAATCGCGCGAGCACTTCAGCGGTCGCTATTCCACGTTCCCTGGATTTGAGAACGACCCGATCGATCGCGTGCAGAACATGAGCATGGACGAGATCAATGCCATCAAGGCCGCTATACCGTTGTGAGTCGTTGCGCGGCATGGAACGAGCTTATTCACGCCGGTGGAAATTCCCGATCTCCTCGGCGTTCGCGATCGGAAGTATCTCGATCACACCGCCCTGGTGCGACATCGCGGCATAGGCGATCTGATGCGCTATGCCGCGCTGAACCAGGGTGCGGACCTGCTCTCTGACTATGGAAACGGCTTCCGGCAGACTAGCGCAGCGGGGGGCACGAGACCGAGCGGTAGATGGTCAACTGCCCGCACCGGAAACGCTGGAACGTTGCTCGGACCCGCAACTATTCGCCCTTGCGAAGTACGTGTACTCACTGACACCGCCGCGCAATCCGAACCGGCCCACCGATCTCTCCAGACGTGGTGAAGGGGTGTTCGCGCGGGAAGGTTGCGGGCACTGTCACACGCCGCCCCTATATACCGCAAACAAACGCACGCCCGCGGTTGGGTTCGTTGTTCCCCCTGAGCACCTGCAGATCTATGACATCGAGCCGACGGTAATTGGCACTGATCCGGCTTTGACGCTGGGCACGCGTCGCGGCACTGGCTATTACAAACGAGGGCCTTTTGAGCATAGCGGCTCCGCGGCGACGCTTGAAAATTGGTTCGATCCGAATTGCCTGCGAAGTGACTACGTGCCGACCGGATTCAAGGGGTACGGCATTGAGCATCGCGCAGTTCCGGGGCACCCATTCGGGCTGGGTTTGTCCGCTGAAGAGAAGAGCGCACTCATCGCGTTCCTGAAGACGCTTTGAGTCAACTCAGTTACGATGACCACTCTGGCTGGGCCTGCTCGTGGATAGCTCACGTGTTCCCAGGACTTCGATAGTGGGAGGACTGATATGAATCTGCGGAATGTCAGAGCCGAATGCCTCACTTGTCTGGGAAACGATTACCGCGCACCAGCGCAGCGCGGCGCTGAAGGCGGGTGTTGAACTTGGCGTCTTCGACGCGCTGCGTGACGATTGAAGCAGGAGGGCTGCGACTGCCCCAAGCCGCGCGTCGGACCGAGTCGGGCGGATACTGCGGCGTCTATCTTCGCCAGTGCGATACGCCCGACCGAAGGACACCTAGGTACAAACGATGCCGATCCCATTTTACGCCCCCTTCGCGGTGAGAGCGACGGCCGGCTCGATGAGCACGTAGTCGCCATCGGTGGAAATTTGCGCCGGGCAACTCGGCCACAATGCTCGGACGAGGTCAAGCCAGCGTTCCAGGCGCTCTCGAAACTTTCGCGGCCGCGCATAATCAGTGCTTCCGAGCTGGCCCGCAAGCCCGAAGTCACCGAAGATGGGCACACGCTCACGTCCCTTCGCGGTGAAGCATCGATACGAGAGCCACATGAACAGATCCAACGCTGCGGGTGCAGACGAGAGTGCCTTGGCTGCTTCGAGATCTGTTGGAATGGAATGCGTCGTGACTTCCCGAAAGAATTCATCACTCAAGACGATCTCGTTTTCAAACCCGCCCGGCAAGACTTCTTGATTCGGATCGCGCGAATACCAAATTCTGGCTTCTCGCATGAAATTGAAACGAGCATGATGCGTCACCATCGCCTTCTGGTGTTGCGTGTCCGTGCCGAAGAATATCGTTGCACCGAATACTCGTTGAAAGGACGCAATCAGCCGCCGGTACTGGGAGCCGCCCTGCTGCAGGCCGAAGACGTCCAGCATCTCGGCTGCGCTGCGGAATGTGATTGCCTGTTTCTGCTGTCGCACGGCGAGCGTTGCGAGAAAAATTGGCACGAGCCGGTCTTGACCCCAAGGCACCCCGTACCGGGGATGTCCGGTGACCTGAAGAACGAACTGGCCGTTGCGGCGTTCGTGGATTAGCGAGCCTATCGCCGGGCGCTTGATCGGGAGGCCACACAGGACAAAGGGCCGCGAAGCGAACCCCAGGTTCTGAGTAGATTCTTCTCGGTTGACTCGGACCAGCCGAACCGCCTCGGCCTGACGCAGCTTCCGTTTTGAGATGACTAGCTCGGTGGGAAGCCGCTGAGCAATCAACCCAACCGCTTCTAGCGATCCGGGTGTTCGCCGGATGCCGATAACCTTTTTACCGGACATGAATCGCGGGTGCGATCCCTTGTTTGTGCCACTAATGTGCCATCCATGCCTAACAATCCCACCTAACTGGACCCGATCTGCGGCTGCAACTCGTTGAAACGGCGTTCGGTCGAATGGGACGATTAGGTTGAGGTGCTAGCGGGTAACACCGTGGGGGTTCAAGTCCCCCTCTCCGCACCAAATAACTGGCTTTTGTATCAATAAGATACGGAAGCCATCTTCGTTTGTGCCCAAATTGTGTCCAAAATTGGGTCTGGTCGCATCCACAAACTAGGACTTATCTGGTGCGTCTATGATCATTGCAGCATTGACGAACAGACAGATCAGTGAGACCATACAAGTGAACTTCTACGGTGCTTTAATGGCATCCGCGCGGACCGACCTGGAGAGGGGAGGAGAAGCGCCAGAGCTTCGGCTTTGAGATCCGATGACCCGATTTGGGTCCGACGATTCCGGCATGTGCTCGAATCGTCGTGGTTGATAGCTTTCGCTATTCCAATCGACCGGCTGGGACATAAATTAAGGCCACCGAAGTTAGTTCGCGGATTATTTGCCGCAGCAGCTACTCAGTAGCGCTGCGGCATTTGTTTTTGGGTCACGAACCGGGCCTTACGTAGTCGTTGGGATAGATGTTGGCGTGGCTGGCGGTCACAATTACGCTTCCCTCTCGCGAGCAATCAAACTCCATTTGATTGAAGTGGCGGCCGTTCTCGAGCTGAGCGTCATGATGAAAACCTTGCGGCAGCGACGTTCCAAATCGATAGGCACTCCGCAGAAGCTCACGAAGAACGAAAACGTCGGCAGTTGGATCAATCTCCTGAACGCCATGAAACTCTGTCGGCCTGGCGCAAGGGAAAACGACTTCCGAGAATCTTGGAATATCATTTGATGTTCCTTAACGGCTAGAAAACTGGGAAGCTTTTCTCTGTCAAATTGCTGCGCTACGAAGAGTTCTGGCATCGCGTTTTCCCACGCACGCGCACTGCGCGTTAATTCGCGGAATGCCTGCTTCAGACGTTGATCGGCTATATGAAAGTTCATCGGTGGCAGCAATAGCGGCTCTTGCGACTTCCTGCTCTCCACTCTTCTCTGAACCGATCCGATGAGGTCACGTACGCAAACATCCATTCCTCTTCGAATTTCTGCCTCACATTCCTCACGCTGATGACGTCTTTGCTTACCAGCATTATTGAAGACCGATAAACCGCGCAGTGGTATGGGAAACACAAAAAAGTCAAACGCTCTGAGCAGCAATTCATCGTCCGCCGCTGGAACATAGAAGAGTGCTATTCTTCGCGGACGCGCAGCTTGATCGTCACTTCTATTTTTGAGCCGCCGAACGGCAAATTGGGCCGCCGCCGTCAATAGCGTTTGTACGGTCTTCTCACGGTACAGCAAGCCATCAAAGCTGGGAGATGACGCTGCAATGACCTTTGAGTGAGCCCCGGCAAGATTCTCTAAGAACGCCGCAATGGCTGTTTGCAGTGCATGTGGAATACCCGCGAGTAAAAAGAGGTCAACGGCGGTCGTAGACGGCGACGCCACCGGCAACTGCCGCTTAATACGCTTGAACTTTCCCGTCACGGAGAATTTAGCGAAGCCTCGATAAAATCTGGGCGATGTCAGCCGGAATCATCAGGCGCTGCGCGACGTCTGGTGATTGAGCGGCAAGCAGTCGATCAAGCGCCGTTTTTCCCCCGTCTACTGTGTCTTTCTCATCTTGATCTATCCTAGAGAACTGCTCGATCCTTAAGCTATGAACAGTCGCCCATTTTTGAATGAGGCTTTCGAGGTCCTTCCTATCGCTCAAAGGTAGAAGGTGCGGGTGGTCTATTCGCAAACCCGGGCGCCTATATTCAGGTTCAACAAGAACATAGTCTGTCGTGCGTTCGGGGTGAATGTTGCCGACTTCATAGCGGAATGGTCGGGTCCGCTTAACGTAAATGGGCTGATTCTGGACATCGATGCAAAAAGCTAGGAGCACCGGTTTCACGATCTCCTCTAATCGAACGGGCACGACTTCACTTTCGCGAAAACGCTCCTCGATCTGCGCCAGGACGTCAGCTTTGATATCGGGAGTTACAACCGCAATGTACGCCGGAGATCGACGGTCCCTCACGATCTCAAGGTCAGGCGCGCACGTCTCGATAATAAGTTGCTTGAGATTGCGCTGACCACGATCCGTAGGCCACCCATCTTCCTTTTCAATTTGCGACCCGAGGTACGCCAGAAGCAACGGCGTACGGTCCGCCGCATAATGCGCGCGCACCCTCGCTATTGTCTTCTCCCGGAACTCCTCGGGTGAAATGGGCATAAGGAGCCATTTCTATCCAACGGAGGACTCTGGGAAGTTTTAGCCAAGCCGACGCGTGATAGAAGAGGTGCCCTGTTGCAGATGGTCCCGCTGCGATTCGAGACTCTTTGATTTTTCCAGCGTATGCGTTCGGGAGCCAAAACCCGCATGTCGGCGCTGCGAACTTGGCCCCGGTCCAGAGAAACGTTGCTAAAGACCTGCCAAGGACATATTCCGTGACGTTTCAAGTCCCCCTCTCCGCACCACACACAAAACAGAGAGTTCACCCTCTCGGGCTTTTCGGGGACTCCGGACCGTCTCAAGTTCCGAACCGCCGTCCGACGTAAGTCATGGACAGCAAATCTGGCACGCCAGCGCGCTGGCAAGCTAAGTCCCCAGCTTTCACGGAAATCTCTGATCGGCTTCGCACCGCGCGCAAACAGATAAGCGGGCACTTAACTGATCGGAAGGGCATTGAAAAAATTTGGCCGTCATCGCCGAAGACGTGCAACTAGCGAAGAAGTGCGGTGGGTCACTTATTACGTATTGCGGATCAAGCTTTCAAAATACACCCCGAGTTCCATAAATGCATCCGCTGCGGTGATCTTCAGCGAGCACTCTCCTGCCATTGCCGAAAATGGCGCGTCCCAGCTCTCGGGCGGCTCGTTCAGAACCTCTGGGAGAGGATGGGTGTTGCGGCAATCGAACGTCCGTCGAAGCGCAAAAACCGTGTGATTCAAATTCAGCGTCCCGGAGCGAACTAACAATGTGAGGTCGACGAGATCGCGAACCCGACTGTTTGGAGTGCTCCTCGGAAGAGTGTAGGCATGTATCTTTTCAGAAAATTGTTGTTCACGTTGAATCATCGTGACCACTGGGGGCGCGATATTCGCAAAGCCCAACCAGTCACGAGCCCGGATTGCCTCGAGCGGGTCGACGACGACATCGCCGAGCCCTACGTCCAAATGAAACTTAACGAACGTTCGACCGGCCATGAGCGCTTCAACTGGGTATCGCGCACCTCCGCTCGGGGCACCGTCCAAATCCATCGTGGCCTCGCTCACGCGAAACGAGAAATGATCACCGTTGTCGATGCGGCCGACGTTCTGCAGATATGTAAGCGTCGTATCGCCGACTCCCGCTGGTGCTGTTCGAACCGTGAAATCGAGATCCTTCGTACTACGCGCGGTTCGGAACCTCAGCTCCATCGCGTAGCCGCCTTTTAGAATCCAATCCGTATTTGAAAAAAAGAACAGGCGGCTGAGGAAGCGATCAAATGCCACCTGCCGGCGCAATCTCTGGAGATCGACAGCTTCATCTCGCGATACCCGTTTCAGCCGCTCCTCCAGAGCCGTCCGAAGACCGGGTGCGGTTTCATAACGTTTGTCGGCCTTCATCCTGGACTTTCTTCGAGGACATCGAGAACGGCCGAGATCTCGGGAATTTTCCTGGCGTGGGTGATCTGCCCTCTCGTTAGCTTGCCTGTGCGGAATGCTTCTCTGAACGCGGTTTGCAGCATCGGCTTCGGAAAAGTGTCTTCGCACCAGACATCGACAATAGTTCTGAGCGCATTTGTCGCGGGAACACCGGAGATAGTTTCGCGTTCGTCGGCTTCGAGGTCTGCGAAGTGGAGGCGAACAATCGACGGGATCGGCGAGCCCTTTCGAAAGTTCGGGGGCACCGTGAGATCAAGTTTCGCAGGATTGGCATCAGTCAGTTCATGGAGGCTAAGTGCAGTCTGATGACTAAAGACTCCCACGGGTGAATCGCTTCGACCTCGTGACCACAGCCACCAAAGAATCAGATCCGGCCTATCCGGCGGCGGAAACAAAGCGAGACGGTAGATGCCGCGGTGCTCACGAATCCAGTTCCCCGCGCCAACGTGGTAATTGCGCTTGTTCGCGGTGTATCCAAGAGCGGCTGCCTGTTTTGCCGTAAAGTACCCACCCTGTTCTTGGGCGAGCTGAAATAGCTCCGCCTTCCGCATAATAGTTCAACTTTCTTGAACCATTATGTCCTTCGCTGGGTTTACGGGTCAAATAAATGTCGGGAGCGGTTCCGGGTCTGCACGACAACTTTCCCGTCCTGAATTGCCAATGCCGCCCGGCAACTAAAACAGGAATTTCAGCGCTAGCTGCAAAATGCGGGCGTTGTGCGCGCCGCCAGGACGCAGGAAGTTGCTGTTCGGAAGGCAGCTTGCGTCGCCAGCGGAGAAGTTTGAGCCTCCAAAGCAACTCGTCGAGTTGGCGCCGCTGCTATTCAGTCCTCCAAGCGGAAGCCACTGCGTATGATTGAAGACGTTGAACGCCTCGGCCCGGAACTCGAACGCACGCGCTTCGGTAATGGCGAAATGCTTGAATAGGCCCATATCGAAGTTCGTACGATTGGGGTTGTTCAGCACATTCCGTTGCGCGGTGCCGAAGGTTAAACCTTGCGGGGCTGAAAATGCCGCCGGATTATAGAGTAGCGGCCCAACCACTCCCGCCACGTTGTTCTGAGCGCTCGAAACAGAGTGCGGATTGCCTACTAGATCGAGATACGAACCTGAGCCCAACGAGTTACCGACGCCCGGCCCATACAGCCCATCGGTCACGCTGAACGGCGTTCCTGTTTGGAAAGTCGTCAGCCCAGACCATTGCCACCCGCCAAGCAGAGTATGCAGCAGGCCCTGTTTCGTAAAGAATGGCAGGTCGTAAACATAGCCCACATTTAACAGTTGGCGCTGATCGAAATCCGAGCTCGCCCGGTTTAACCGGAAATTGTAAGAATCGACGAAATTACCGCTCCCGTAATCCGAGGACTCGTCGAGCGAATGGCTCCAGGTGTACGCAACATCCAGACTTAAACGGCCAACGTGCCGCCGCAGCGCAACTTGCATCGCGTTATAGCTCGAATTTCCGGTGTATTGGACTGAAGTAATGCTTCCAAAACCCTGGTAGGGTCTGTAGGGATTAGGGTCTGACCCGCAAGCGATAGAGAACTGAGTTCCCGCCGCTCCCTTGGGGGCAACGCCGTTTACGGTGCCACTGCTGCAATCCGCCTGTGTCATTGCCTGTCCCGGTGAATACGGATTTTGGGACGCGCTGATGGGATAGAGCTGATTTAAGTTGCTTTCCAGGCCAAGATGCGTGCCCTTGCTGCCGACGTAGGCGACAGTGAGTACCGTAGATTGCGCCAGCTCCCGTTGAACGCTGAAGTTCCATTGCTGCACATACGGGAAAGTCGCTTGAGTCGGCACCGATTTTGGTTGTAGCGGGAACAGCAGGCTGCCGCCTCCAATACCGGTGTAACCTGCGATATTGTATTGGGTTGCTGTCTGCACTAAAGGCGGGGAGCCTTCCAGCCCTTCCGTATTCCCTTCATTACCGTTGGTGTGCTCAAAGAAAATTCCGTAACCGCCCCGAATGGAAGTCTTGCCGTTACCAAACGGATCGTAAGCGAAACCCAAGCGGGGCGCGGGGTTAAAAAGATGCCCGGTCATGCAGCCGCGAGGAACGCCATTCTTGCCGCACTGAACTAATCCGTCGTAGGGATTGCCGCTTCCCGGAATGATCGCGCCCGCTTGGCCAGTGACACTTCCGTCGGAATCAAGCTGCGGCGCCCCCGAAAGAGTATAGTGGCTCGGGTCAAAGTTGTACGCCTGAAAGTATTTCTCCCGATACGTTCCAAACAAACTCAAACGGAAGCCAAGGTTTAGGGTCAGGTGCTGCGACACATGCCAATCGTCCTGAAAATAAGGCTCCACAATTTTGTAGCGATTGTAATATTTGACCTTGGAGTTGGTCTGCTGGTAAGACGCGATATTGCCCGTCAAGAGGTCCGCGAAAGCATTGCCGGTGCTGACCGGAGAAGTGTTTGAAAAGTCCAATATCCCTTGGATGTATGGACTGTTTTCTTCGTTCTTCTGCGCGGCCACGAAGTAAGCTCCGAATGTCATATTATGGCCGCCGGAAATCTTCGTTAACTGATCTTTATACGTAAAAGTTGGATTGGCATTGCTCCACGGAAAATAACCGGTGTCCAGTTGAAATCCGCCAGTGTTGTAATTGATTCCGCCCCCCACCGTAGCGGATGGCAGCAACCCGCCAAATCCGTTGTTGTAAAGCCCCGTCATGGTCATGCCGGCGGGGCGTTGCGCGGGCCCTGTCGCATTCAGAAAAATATGGTCTGTCGTGTAGCTGAATGTGAATTCGTTCAGCAGAGTGGGTGAAAGAGTCGCCGTGACATTGGCGACCAAACTCACGGTTGGCCCGACGAAAGTGGTTCCAACGGTCGGGAAAGACGCTCCATTCCCCCACAGAGGAACTGCGTCGACCGTGTTCCAGGAATCGTGAATGAAATGGCCGAACATGCGGACATTGTCGCTGAAGTTATGGTCGATGCGGACCAACTCCTCCCGCCAGTTTGTAGCTTGAGCGGGCGCAGCCCGGTAGTAAGAACTTGTCCCGCTCCCGATATTAGGTTGCGGAAGCAGTTTAAGGATGGCCTGTGCGTTGGGATCTATCGGAACGGTGTTGTTTGGAAAATAACCGCCTGTCTGGCGATTGACTGGGCAATCCGGAAACGCCGCATCGACGGGTGAACCGGCGCCGGGACAAACGTCGGAGAAGTTCCCCTGCTGTTCCTGACTGGAGGGCACCTGCTGATTGAATGTCTGCCCGGGAACTACTTCCTTCCGCCAATCTTCGGACCAGAAGAAGAACGTCTTGTTCCTCTCCTTGTTGTACAGCTTCGGTATGAAAACGGGTCCACCGATCGTGTAGCCGAAATCGTTCTTCTTATATTCTGGAACGCTAGACTGGAAAAAATTCCGGGCGTTGAACGCGTCGTTTCGTACGAATTCAAAGACATCGCCGTGAAAATCCGCCGGACTTGATGCTAGTCTCTATGGTGCCGGAGCCATTCCGGCCATACTGAGCTCCGTAGTTTGACGTAAGAACCTTGACTTCCGCAATAGCATCGGCGTTGGGATAGACATTCAGCGTCTGATTGCTGCCGTTATCCATGTTGTCGCCGCCGTCCAGTTCCCAATTGTTGTCCTCCGTGCGGTCGCCATTGATGCTCATGCTTACGCTTCCGTTAATACCCACTGTGCCTTCATCCTGGCCGCTTTGATTACTGACTCCAGGTACCAGCGTGACAAGTTGCGTGAAACTACGGCCATTCAGCACAATTTGGCTGATTTCTTTTTGGGTTACGACGCCCGACAGTTCGACCGACTGAGTTTCCACCTGAGCGACGCTCGTGCCAGCCACGGTCACTTCATTTGTTATTGCGCCTACCTGCAGAGTGGCGTCCACACGGGCTTTTTGCGCTACTTCCAGCACGATTTCGTGCGCTTCAAACCTCTTGAAGCCGGGCTGGCTAATCGTCAGGTTATATTTACCCGCGACGAGGCCGGCTACCAGGAAGTCCCCGTCGGCGTTGGTTTTGGCCGGAAAAGACACGCCCTTGTCGACGCTGGTGACCACCACGCCGGCCCCGGCGATCGTGCCCCCGCTACTATCCCGAACTGTTCCCGTTATCGAGGCGCTGTTCTGGCAGAGCAGGAGACCAGCGAATGTGAATAGCAATGCGAGGCGGATGATGAATCTAGAAAGCAAAACGTACCCCTTTCATCGTGCGTAAATAGCAAACGCAAGCGGAAGCAACAGGTGTGTCAATATTATTCCGAATTCGGACACTCTGCAAGCAGAAAAACCGAGTGCCGAACTCTATCCGAGCGTCGTGGCCTGTTAGACTCCTAACCTGTGTGGGCTCTTTTCCTGTGTCTTCTCTTTACTGGTTCCGCTGTTCCACCGCCGAACTCCGATACGGAGAGTGCAGTACGTCAAGCCTACGAAGCAGGCGATAAAGCGCTGCGGCAAGGGGATCTGCCTGCGGCTCGAAGATCCTTCCTACTGGTACTGCACATGGTGCCGGAGGATCTGGGCGCCCGGATCAACCTGGGCGTCGTCTTCATGAGGGAAAAGAACTGGAAGGGAGCACTTGAATACCTACGGGAAGCGGAGAAACGCGCACCGCGGATAACGGGCATCCGATTGAATATCGGACTGGCGGAGTACCGCGAAGGCAATTACTCTGCGGCCATTCCCGCATTTGAGTCCGTTCTGCGCGACCAGCCTGATTCCACCCAAGCTCGGCACTTGCTGGGTCTTTCGTACTTGTTCCAAGAACGTTATGCCGATGCCGCCGTAACGTTGGAGCCCTTGTGGCCTACCTCGAATGGCGATTTAACCTATCTTTATAGCTTGGCCGTGGCTGCGGGCAATGCCGGCCGGCACGATCTGGAAGAGCGAGCTTTGGCCAGGCTCATGGAGACCGGAAAAGATTCGCCTTTGCTACATCTGCTGCGAGGCAAAGCTTACCTGGCGCACGAGGACTTCGACGGGGCATTGGAGCAGTTGCAGATAGCCGCGCGAGCGGATTCGAAGTTGCCGTTGGTTCACTATAATCTTGGAGTTGTATACCGGCGTCAGGGCAGCCTCGACAAGGCGCGGGAGGAATTCCTGGACGACATTGCCATAGAGCCTGGTGTGGCCTTCAATTACGACCAGTTGGGCGCGATTTCTTATCAGCGTCAACTGGATCAGGCCGCCGAACTGTACTTCCGCGAAGCGTTGGCGCGCGATCCCAAACTGGGAACCTCCTGGTTCGGATTGGCCAAAATATCACTGCTGTCCAAAATAGGACAGGGTTGCGATAAGGCCTGCTTAGAGTAAAGGCTTTGAAGGTTGGGGATGTGGATTTCCGGATGGAGGTCTCCTTTGTGAGCCGAAGATAGCCTGTCCAA
>JALYVD010000150.1 GCA_030853405.1 Acidobacteriota bacterium
ATCCAGGGCCGCACAGCCGCCCTTATAGGGGTCGGGCTGCTTGCCACCGACGTCACCTTCTTAGTAACCGCGGTGTTCGACTGGGGGTCAGTGGTGATTCAAAACCTGCTACTCGTGGCCGGAATCCTGCTGGTTCAGAAGTGGTATCGCGGGCGGCGCGATGTGGTGCTCTTTCTTGCAGGGCTCGTCTTCGGATTGAATCTTTGGAATAAAGCGCTGTTTCTCTGGAATCTGTCGGGTCTCGCGATCGCTCTGCTGTTGATCGCGCTGCCTGAAGTGATTCGAGCGCGGCGGTGGAAAGCCGCAGGGCTCTTCGTCCTCGGTATTTGTATTGGCGCATTGCCACTCATTCAATTCAATTTGGGCCGCGGCGGAGCCACGCTTCAACAAAACAGCCATTTGACGCTGACCGATGTTGGAAGCAAAGCCCATTATCTTCGCAGCGCATTGGACGGTCAGGAAGGCACGTTTGCGCTCGTCGATAAGACGCGCAAAGGCATCGACCACATTCCCCGGGCCTTTGAGCATGTTTCTCTCGCTGGGGCCAACGACCTGCGTCCGGGGGCTTCGCTGTGGCGTGTCGAAATCGGGCTGGTGTTGATTGTCGCGGGCCTTTTCGCGGCGGACAAATCGAACCGGAAGTGGATTCTATTTTTCCTGGTTTCCGGGCTGATCGGCTGGTTCGAATCCGCCATTACGGCCGATGCGGGCGGTTCCATTCATCACACCGTGCTGTTCTGGATTAACTGGTATTGTACCGTCGCACTCTGCGCCGCCGCGATTCCGCGTTTGCGGCCTCGGGTTCTAAAACCGATTGTTGGGTTGCTCATTGCGGTTCTATGCTTTCGAGGACTATTTTTAATCAATCTCGAATACGCACATCTGATCTCGTACGACGCCTCGACCTCCTGGACGGACGCGGATGCGAACCTCGCCACGCATTTGACCCGGGCTGGTGTCACTCGGGCGATCACAGTGGACTGGGGCATTGCGAACCCGGTGAACCTTCGCAGTAAGGATAGGATTTCCACGGTGGAAGACGCCTTCGTCCTCAAGTCCGGAACTTTCGACAAGTACGCATTTGAGGACTGCCAGACCGCAGATTGCGTGGTAATCTCGCACGTCCCCGACCGATCGATTTTTCCTGAGGCGGGCTCGTTTCTTGACGATTCTCTGCGGCAGGCGCATTTCGTGAAGTCGGGGGAGGAGCATATCGACGATACGCACGGGTTTCCCGTCTATTCTGTCTTCCACGTCCGGGATGAACGGCCGAAAAGTTCCACGGGATCTGGCGGGGGCAATTCGACCGGCTCCCCTTCCGCTCAGGCTTTGGCTGCCCCCGGTCCGTCGAGACTCATCGCCGAACCCGCTGTGATCGTTAGCCCAAGTGGCCTCGGAGAAACAACTCTAACTTGGCGTGCTCCGGCAACTTTGTACGTCGAAGTTCATATCGGCAGTCCCGACGGTCCGCTATTTGCGTCCAGCAAAGGCTCAGGATCCGCACGAACCAGTGTGTGGGTCAAGAACGGTTTGCAATTTTATCTTCAAGATCGTTCAGACGATAAGCCGCTGACCGCGGAGAATACACTTGACAGGGTTCAGATCGAAGTCCGGACGCACTGAGGCGACCCTCGAACGCTGACCGGTGAAGCATTCTTGAAAGCAATGGAGCCGTTGTCGGGGCTCGAACCCGATACACGTCACGCTGTAGGGAAGGAGAAATCTTCATTTGAGAATCTCCCAGCATAGCGGACCGATAAGGCGATAGAATTCCAGGAAGATCGGCACGAACAAGATCCGAGGCCGAGCCGTAAAGATAACGACAGGAACATTTTTCCCCGGGTTACAATACGACGTGTTTAGGAAATTACTGCGGCGCGATAGCTCTTCGCCATCAGTAACAAAACTCGTCCAAGGCCCGGCGAAAACATGGGTTCCTCCAGGTCACTTCTATTCGCCTCTGGTGGATCCTAATGATCCGGGCGTCCAGAAAGTGCTTCGCGAATTTCCCGCCGCGGACCTCCCGGCCTCATCGGGAATAAAAATAGATGCCGGGCGGATGGTCTCATTGCTGAGAGAACTTGCAGTTAACTATCAAAGACTGCCGTTTTCTAACACGGCGCAGCCCGGGTTGAACTACTACTACGAAAATCCGGCGTTTCCCTGCGGTGATGCGATCATTCTCGGACTCATGCTCCTGCATTACAAGCCTCGAAAGGTGATCGAGGTCGGGTCGGGCTTCTCGTCCTGCGTCATGATCGATTTGAATGGAGAGGCATATCGCACCAACCCTGCCGACCTCACATTCGTGGAGCCGTTCCCAGAGACTTTGCTCTCCCTACTGGCGGCGGGTTCCCCCTATCGCAACAAGATCCTCGCCGAGCGCGTCCAGTCTGTTCCGCTAGACGACTTTGGAAAGCTCGGTGAAAACGACATCCTGTTCATCGACTCCACTCACGTTTCGAAAATGGGAAGCGATGTCAATTACCTGATCTTCAACGTTCTTCCGATTTTGAAGCCTGGCGTCCTAATCCACATCCATGACGTCTTTTACCCGTTTGAGTATCCCTCCGAATGGATTGTGAATGAGAACCGCTCATGGAATGAGGCCTACCTGCTTCGCTCCTTTCTGCAATTCAACTCGGCTTTCAAAGTTATTTTCTGGAATCACTTCGCGCAGCGGAAGTTTCCGGCCGAATTGGAAGCCCTTGCGCCATTGTTCATGAAGAGCAATAACGGAAGTATCTGGCTGAGACGGCGGTGAATAAGATCTGCCGGAAAAACATGGAGCCGTTGTCGGGGCTCGAACCCGAGACCTCTTCCTTACCAAGGAAGTGCTCTACCAACTGAGCTACAACGGCCTGCATCACCGGAGGCAAAATGGTGGACAGGGAAGGATTCGAACCTTCGTACCTCGCAAGGAGGGACAGATTTACAGTCTGTTGGCTTTAACCACTCACCCACCTGTCCGACGAAACGAGAATAACATACCCCCGAATCGGGAATTGCCGGCTCAGATTGTCGCTGCGGAACGGGCCGGACCCGAAGCAGACGCGCCGCCGGTGAGACGCGTGTAAGCCTCCAGTGCCGCCGGACCAAGCAACTTCCAAACCTTGTCCGCCGTGGCCTTTTCTTCGGCCTGGATTTCTCGCGCAAGTGCCGCCGTCTGCGAATCTCCCGCCGCTTCGGCGACTGAGGCAAGCGATTCGTACATTGCCAATTCGCTGTTTTCAACGGCAAACGCCATCATCAAGTTCTGCGTCGTACGTTCTTCTTTCTCATGCCCGATCTGGGCCGCTTTAGGAGTCATGTTGAACACGTGGGCGAGAAGGCTCTTGGCCGTGGATGTGCTCCCGCCTAGAGCTTCCAACCGCGCGGTGAGCCGTTCGTATTGGCGCTTTGTCTCGACGGCGTGTTGTTGGAAGGCGGACTTGGCTGCCGCGTTATCGCCCTCCTTGGCAAAGCCCTGCAGTTGCGTTTCGAAGCTCTTCTCGGCCGCGATCGCGTCTTCTAGATATCGTGTAATGACATCGTTGCTGTTTTCCGGCATGATGGTGTCCTCACGGTTTTGACCCGGACCTCGCGCGAGTTGTTTCAGAACCAGTGCAGTATCCTCTTAAATGAAACCCATGGGCGCAGCACTCCTCGATCGCGTGGGCACCCTTCGCCAAGCCGCGCTGTTCCGCACCTTTAGCGATTTTGATCTTTGTGAACTTGCCCAACACGCCACCGTGCGAAGGCTGAGGCGCGACGAGTGTCTCGTTTACGAAGGCGAACAGGCCAAGGGCTTGTTAATACTGGCGGACGGAGCTGTGCGCGCTTATCGTGAGGGTTCGGATGGCCGGGAGCAGGTGCTTTGTATCGAACAGCCCGTGACAACCCTGAACGAGCTCCAACTTTTCGATGGCGGACCGCATCCGGCTTCGATATCGGCGTGCGAAGAATCTTTAGTTCTCCGAGTTCCGTTTGCACATTGCCGCCACTATCCTCACTTTGCTTCGACTGCGCTGGAACTCATGTCGGAGCGTCTTCGGAACGCATTCGAACTCGTGCATTCACTTTCTCTGCTGAGCGTGGAACAGCGTCTAGCTCGTTTCCTGCTTGAGCAGGCGGATAGCACGCGGACCTGTCCGCAACAGGGACTGCGAGTCGAGTTAACGATGTCCAATCAGCAGATAGGCGCTGTCGTCGGGGCTGTCCGGGAAGTAGTCTCGCGATGCTTGAGCAAGTTGCACAAGCGCGGACTGATCGTCTTCAGCGGAAGAACGGTGGCAATTCCAGATGAAGCGCGGCTCAATCGATTTATTTCGTCGAGCCGCGCGAATAGAGAAGTTCGGGCAGCCGCCTCTTAGCGGATTGGAATTGTGTTCTGGTCTTTGGTGTGGCCCCAAGGTTGAGGGTGATAGTCCCACTGCCGCGTGGCGTAATCGCTGCTGGTAATGATGATCATCAGGGTGAGCCAAACCAACCCCGCCACGACGAATAACCTTGTCAGCTTGGTGCTGAAGCGTACGCCCATGAAGATCCAGACCACCAGCGACGCTTTGATCAACGCGATCACGAGCGCAACTACCACATTCCACTCGCCGAGTTCAATGTGGGAAATGCGGACTGTTGACCAAGTGAGACAGACCAGCACCAGCCAGACCAGAACCAAAGTTTTTGTGGCGGTAACGTGACTTGATGTCATTTCCGGTCTCCAATCAGATATAACAACGGGAAGAGGAAGATCCAGACGATGTCCACGAAATGCCAGTAGAGGCCAATCATTTCAACTGGCGTGTAATAGGCGGAACTGAATGTGTTACGCGCGGATTGGACCAGAAGGTATGTCAATAGCCCCAAGCCGATGATCATATGCAGCGCGTGCATGCCGGTCATCGCAAAATACAGGAAGAATAAAATCTGCGCGTGATGGGCGAATTGCGGCGATGCATAGCGCGTCACGTCGAAACGCAGGCCCGGAACCAACCATTCCACCCATTTGTTGTGATACTCGACTCCCTTGATTACCAGGAATATCGTTCCGAAAAACATCGTACAGATAAGCGAAATTACAAGCGGAATACGTCTGCTCAACTGCGCAAACCGCACTGCCAAGGCCATGCTTAAGCTGCTGCAAATCAGCACGGCGGTATTAGTGCCGCCCAGGGCCACGTCCATATATTGGCTGGTGCTGGCGAAGGCTTCGGGATAGAGGCTGCGATAGATGGTGTAGGCTGTGAACATTCCGCCGAAGAACAACACTTCGGTAATCAGGAATGTCCACATGCCGAGCATGGCAGAATCGAACTGCTGCTCAGGCGTCGCGAAATGATGCCGTAGATGAGTTGCTTCTACGTGGGCGTCGTGATGCGCCACGGGAACGGTTGCGTCAGCCAATGATTTCCTCCACAGGGCCGTAGTTATAGGCTTCTTCCACCACGGTTGGCGTCACATCGAAGTTGAAAGTAGTCGGCGGGGACTGGATTTGCCATTCAAGACCGGCGGCATTCCAGGGGTTCTTCCCGGCTTTCGGCCCGTACTTGAGCGAATAGGCAAAATAGATCATCGGAATCAGATAACCAAGACCGAGCACGGAGGCGCCCGCTGTAGAAAGCACATTCAGAACCTGGAACTCCGGCGGGTAGGCGTGATAACGCCGGGGCATACCCATGTAACCGAGAATGAATTGCGGGAAGAACGTCAGATTGAATCCGACGAAAACCAGCAGGGCGGCGAACTTGGCCCAAGGCTCGGAATACATGCGCCCCGTTATCTTCGGCCACCAGAAATGCAAGCCTCCCATGAAGGCCATAACCATGCCACCTACCATGACGTAGTGGAAATGGGCAACTACGAAATAGGTTCCATGGGTTGCCACATCGACGGCGAGACTCGCAAGAAACAACCCTGTCAAGCCGCCAATGGTGAAGAGTCCGATAAAGCCGAAGGCATAAAGCATCGGCGTATCGAAACGGACCGAGCCCTTATACATGGTCGCCGTCCAATTGAAAACTTTGATGGCGGAAGGCACGGCAACCATCATGCTGAGCAGTGAGAACGCAACAGCCGAATACATGCTCTCGCCCGTGAGGAACAAGTGGTGTCCCCACACCGCGAAACTGAGAACCGCGATCGCCATGCTGGAGAACGCTATGAAGTTGTACCCGAAGACGCGCTTGTGCGAGAAGCAGGCGATGATCTCGCTGATGACTCCCATGCCGGGAAGAATCATGATGTAAACGGCGGGATGCGAGTAGAACCAAAAGAGGTGCTGGAACAGGATCGGATCGCCGCCGATGTTCGGGTCGAAGATGCCGACATGCGCAATTCGCTCAAAGGCGAGAAGAAGAAGAGTGATCGCGATAACGGGTGTCCCCAGAACCTGAATCAATCCGGTTGCATAGTTTGCCCAAACGAAGAGCGGCAGCCGGGACCATGTCATGCCGGGCGCGCGCATCTTGTGAACCGTGACGATGAAATTCAGACCGGTCAAGATGGATGAAAATCCAGAAATGAATACGCCAAAGGCCGCCGCCAGTACATAAGAATTGGAGTAAGTGCTGCTGTAAGGTGCGTAGAAAGTCCAACCCGTATCGACGCCGCCGCGAGCGACGGCATAGAGGGTGAAGAGCGCGCCTGCGACGTATATGTACCAGCTCAACAGGTTAATTCGCGGGAACGCCAAATCCTTGGCGCCGATCATGATCGGTATTAAGAAATTAGCGAGCGTGGCGGGTATGGACGGCACCAGGAAAAAGAACACCATGATGATGCCGTGCATCGAGAACAAGCGGTTGTAAGTCTCGGCCGAGAAGAGTCCCTCGGGAGACAGCAGGTTGATGCGGAAGGCGACCGCCATTGCGCCTCCGACGAAGAACATCAGCGTGATGGAAATAATGTAGAGGACCGCAATTCGCTTGTGGTCGGTGGTGAAGAGCCAGCTCTTCCAGCCGTGCTCTACGTTGAGGTAATTGACTTCCTCGACGGCTGTTTCGGGAGTTCCGTATGCGAGTGTTGCCATGTGATGCTTGTCCTTAACTACTGTTTAGCGGAGCCAGACTTCGCCGCCGCCGTTGGGGCTGCTGCCCTTGCTCCTGCCTTTGGTGCAATGACTACCGGCGGCTGCTGCGAGCCCTGCTGCGAAGCGGGAGCGTTCGGTGAAAGCGACTTTACGAATCCAATCAACTGAATGATGTTTTCTTCCGTCACCTGACCCTTGAACACCGGCATAACGTTCGGCTCGAAACCGTTGACGATCTTAGCGTTCGGATCGAGGATCGACTCGCGGATATAGGCGTCGTTAGCCAAAACCGTTTGACCATTGGCCAACTGAACCGGTTTATTATAAAGACCGCGCAGATTAGGGCAGCGGCCTTGTTGATCGAGCAGGTGACAGGTGGAACAGCCAAACTGTTGAAAGAGCTTTTCACCCTGCTCGGCGAGCGAGCCTTGGGCTCCTCCTCCGCTGGCCCAATTGGTGTAGTCGCGAGGGGACATCACCGTTACCCAACCGCCCATCTTGGAATGCCAGAGACCGCAGTATTCCGTGCAGAAAATATGATATCGGCCCGGTTTCGTGGCCGTGAACCATAGACTGTCATAGTGGCCCGGGATCACATCGTGCCTCACCCGGAAAGCCGGAATCGAAAAGCTGTGAATGACGTCTTCGGATGCCATCGTTAATTTCACCGGCTGCCCGATGGGAACGTGCAGCTCGTTGATTTCGCGAGTTCCGTTCGGGTATTGAACTTTCCACATCCACTGCTTGCCCGTGACGAACACTTCCATTGCGTCCTTGGGAGGGTTTTGCGCCGCGTAATAGAGTTGCGCGCCCCAAGCGAACATCACCAGCATGACCAGGAACGGAGCGATGGACCACGTTAGCTCAAGCCCGGTGGATCCTTCAATCTGGGTCGCGTGCGGGTGCGCGGTGCTTCGGTACTTGTACGCAAAGAGAATGACGGCGGCGAAGATCAGCACCGTCATGACCACCGATACGGCGGTAAGGAAGAAGTAAAGTGCGTCGATACCTGGCGCCTGCTCGGATGCGACCGGCGGAAATAATGGTATATCGGCCAGAAGCAAATTCAAATTAGCCCACATGGCGTACCTCTTTCCAAGGAACGCTCTTATTCGTATTCTTGTCGCTACGCATTAGGAAGTAAAGAAGACCGGCCAAGCACAGCAGCGTGAGACCACCGGCAATTTTCAAGATATTTACGATTGCAAGGGTGTATTTCCCCTGAGTGGCATCGTAGTGAAAGCAAAACAGCAGGACGTAATCGACGGGACTCCCGATTTTGTGCTGGGAGGCATCGACAAGCGCCATCCTTAAATCCGCCGGCGCGTACTGGATGCCGTAGAAGTAACGGGACAGCTTGCCGTCGGGCGTGGCCACCATGATTCCGCCCGCGTGCACGAACTGTTTGCTCGGCTCGTCCCAGTGATAGCGGAACCCAATTGCGCTTGCCAGCCGCGAGATCGACTCTTGAGACCCGGTGAGAAAGTGCCACCCGGAGTTGAACGATCCACGTTCGAAAATCTTGGCGTATTTGGCCTTTTCCTGGGCCGCGACGGCGGGCGTGTCTTTGGGATCGAAACTGACGACCACCACGTCGTAATCGCGGCCCGGCTCAAGCGAGACATGCCGCAACGCCGACACAGTCTCATAAATGCTCTTCGGACATAGACTGGTACAGCCGAAGTAGACCATCTCGATGACGACAGGTTTATCGCCGAAATACGTCCGCAGCGGCACGGCTTGATTGGCCTCGTCGCGGAATACCAGATCGAGCGGAACCGGAGCGTTCAAATTCTGGTCTATGCCCACGCCGCCGGTAATTTTGGGACGCCCGTACTGGGCGTTAAGTAGCGGGACGCTCGCGAGCACGAGCGCAGCACTAATGAGTAACTTGTGACTGCGCATTCTTGTGAATTTCCCCTTGAATCGTGGGCGTCTGGGCCTTTGGCGTCTGATAAGCCGGTGGCATGGAACCGAGGCTGCCTGCGAAATCGCGTCCTTGTCCGCCCGGCACCATGTACCCTGGCGTTGCATTCGGTCTGATATTGAGCTTTGAAACAACCGCGTCCACAGCGCTGCTGATCGGAATATGCACGTGCCCGTCCGGGTCCTTACCGTAAGAGTGCAGTTGCGCTTCCTGCTGTGCGAGCAAATCCGGGAACTCTTCCCACGGATGGACCTGGAGCAGCGGTGTCGGCGGAACAACTCGCGCCGGAGCGAGAGGACTAGGCAGTTCGCTCGGCGGGTTAGCGTCGCGCAGCATTCGGTGAATTGGTATGGTGATCGCAAAAGAAACGATGAGAGTGACTGCGATGATAATCAGCGAGCCAAGTACGATCTTGACGCTGGCGTCGGTACCTTCATAGTTAGTCCCGTGATGACCGGCATGCGGCTCCGAATGCACGGGACCGTGATGTTGGACGAAGGTTTCGTGTTTCGAATCGTGGCTCGGATCGTAGCTCATAGCGCGGCCTCCGGAAGCGGATTCATCACGCGGGGATCGCGCAAGGGCAACAAAGGCCTGCGCCGCAATTGGCCGACGAACAGATAAACCCAAATTCCACCAATGCCCAGGAATGCGGCAAAATCAGTCCAGTAAATGGCAAATCCCTTGGTGCGGAAGGTGGGTTCCACAATCCAAAACATCTCAACGACGCGCGCCAGCAGTATCCATATAGCAACCCTCATCAGGCGAATCGGATCGCGTTTACGCGCTTGTGAGAGCAGCCCGAGGAAGGGAACTACGAACATCACCATAGCGACCAGAGAGGCGACAACGGTCCAGCCGCCGCGCACGCGTACCAGGTACCAGCCCACTTCGAGCGCCAGATTGGCCGGCCATATGATGATGAGCTGCGATAGGGACAAATACGTCCAGAAAATCGTAAAGGCGAACATCATATTGCCGATGTCGTGAAGAATAACCGGATTGATCCTGCCGCCAAATCTGTCCTTACGAGATGCCAGAACCATAGCGACAATAACGAGTGCAAATGTCTGGAGCACGTCGCCAAATAGAAGAATCGCGCCATACATGGTCGAGAAGAATTGTGAATCTGCCGAGAGTATCCAGTCAATGTAGGCAAAGGTCGCCGTGAAGGTTACGATGAGGCAGCCGGGGGCGGAGAACGCCCGCATTTTGTCTTTCAAACCCGGATCGCCGGTCACATCCTGTCTGTCGGCCATCTTGTTTACACGGTAGCCCCAAAACATCCAGATGGCGAAATAACAGATCGTCCGAATGATAAAGAACGGCACGTTCAAGTAGGGTTGTTTGTGCTGCAGCACGGGATTGTTCGCGACTATCTGGGGATGAGTCCAGGGATAGAGATAACCCATGCCGATCAACAGCACCAGAAAAAGGACGAAGATGAACGGCAACGTTCGCATGGCCGCTTCGATGAACCGGCGCGATGTGACGCCCCAACGCCCGCCAACTGTGTGGTTGAGCACCAGAACGCCCAAGCCGCCGATACTGAATCCGCCCCAGTAAAGGAACGCAAACAGATAGGACTGGAAAAATTCCGCACGGTTGCTGAAGAAACCCGCTACGCAAAACAAGAGCCCGAGTGCGCCGATGACACCGGAAATCCGTTCTACACTCGCGGCTTTCGGGCCGAGCCGGATTTCGGGGATGGGGAAAGTATCGAGAGGTCCGTGGTGGCGGCTCACTGCTGTCCTCCCGCCGTGCCGCGGGCGGTGGCAGCCTGCGCGGCGACATCGACCGGAGGATTCTGGCTCAATTGCAGCGCCCTGATATAAGAGGCGATGCGCCATCTGTCATCGACAGGAACGCGCGACGCGTAGCTGTACATCGCTCCATAGCCATTTGTCATAACGTCGAAAAAGTGTCCTATCGGCGCATTGCGCAGCCGTTCATCGTGATAGCTGGGCGGTTGCCGCAAACCGCGCGTGACGATCATGCCGTGCCCGTCTCCCAAACGGCCATGACAGGGAGAGCAGAAGATATTGAACCGCTCGTGCCCCCGTTCCACGTCCGCCCGGGTAATTTGGATCGGAATGAAATCGATGTCTTTACCGTTCTCTTTTCCCGTGAAGCGCGGCAGATCCACGCGCAACTGGCCGCGCGCCACCGTATCGGCAATCGTAGGCCGGGCGGAGCGTCCATCGCCGAAAAAAGTCGTCGCGGCGAAAGGTTTATAGCGCGGCTGGTCGTGCATGTCGTCCCGGCACGCGGTCGTCATGGCGGCGAGCGCGATAACGCCACCGCAAAGGGCCATTTTAGGCCGGAACATATTAAATAGGAACAACGGTCACCTCGATTCCACCGAGATCCCGGAGAAATTGCGCCGTCTCGTCTACTCTGAAGTTCAGATCGGACGATTCGATGCAGATAAAGAATTTATCGATCGAGGCGCGTTCAAAAGCTGCCACATTGAATACCGGGTGATGAAGCCGCGGCAGGCCGTTCATAGCGAGCATACTGATCATCGACGTCAACGCGGAAAACAGAATCATGCACTCGAAGGTGATTGGGATGTAAGCGGGCCAGCTGTTCAACGGTCGTCCGCCGACGTTATGCGGGTAAGCGACCACGGTGATCCACTCCAACAAGCCGAATCCAAAACAGGCCCCGCAGATGCCAGCCGCCAGCACGCAATTGGCGACGTAATTTCTTTTGTACCCTAACGCCTCGGCCAACCCGGTTACGGGCATCGGCGCGTACGCATCCATGCGCCGGTAGCCAGCCGCATGGGCGCGTTCGCACGCCTCGACCAAGTCTTCGGGCGTGGGAAATTCAGCCATGACGCCGTGGATAGCCGGGAGCTCGTTCAATATGAGTTCCTCGCTCATAATTTCTCCTCGTAAGCCCGCTCCATGTATCTGTCGTGATGAACCACTTCGCGAACCTCAAAGATTGAGATCGAGGGGAGCGCTCGAACGAACAGGAAGATCAGGAACAGGAAGAAGCCTATGGTGCCGGTGAAGACGCCCCAATCCCACTTCGTGCCGATATACATACCCCACGAAGACGGCAGAAAATCGCGATGCAAACTGGTCACCACGATAACGAACCGCTCCAGCCACATGCCGACGTTCACGATGAGCGAAATGATCCAGACCAGAACGATATTGCGGCGCACCCTGCCGGACCATAATGCCTGGGGAAGCACGATGTTACAGGTAATCAACAGTGCGTAGCTCCAACCGTACGGACCCGTCATGCGGTTCCAGTACATGAATGCTTCATATTTGTCGCCGCTGTACCACGAGAAGAACGCTTCCATTGAGTAGCCGTAAGCCACGATGAGGCCGGTGCCGAGCATCAGCTTCGATGCGGCTTCGATGTGACGTAGCGTGATCAGGTCCCGCATGTTGTACCAGGAGCGCAGCGGAATGATCAGCGTCAGCACCATCGCGAAGCCCGAGTAAATTGCGCCCGCGACGAAGTACGGCGGGAAGATCGTCGTATGCCAGCCGGGCAGAATGCTGATTGCGAAGTCGAAGCTAACGACCGTGTGCACGGAAAGAACCAGCGGTGTTGCAAGTCCAGCCAGCAACAAATAAGCCTTTTGATATCGATGCCAGTGAATGGCGGAACCGCGCCAGCCGATCGCCAGAACACCGTAGATCTTCCGCTGCCACATGTGAGGCGCGTTATCACGCATGCTGGCTAAATCGGGAATCAGACCGCAGTACCAAAACACCAGCGAGACCGTTCCGTAAGTCGATACCGCGAAAACGTCCCACTCCAGTGGACTGCGCGGCTGCGGCCAGAGCCACATAGAGTTTGGATACGGGAAAAGCCAATATGCAAGCCAAGGACGCCCGAGGTGAAGAATCGGGAACAAACCGGCGCAAGCGACGGCGAAAAGCGTCATGGCCTCGGAGAACCGGTTGATTGACGTTCGCCAGTCTTGCTTCAGCAGGAACAGAATGGCGGAGATCAGCGTGCCGGCATGGCCGATACCGATCCACCAGACGAAGTTGACAATGGCAAATCCCCAACCGACGGGAATGTTAACGCCCCAGATTCCGATGCCCTTGGTGAACAGAAGGCCCATGCCCACCATCAGCAAATTGACGAAGCAGAACGCAATGAAAGCGCCCACCATCCACTTCTTAGGCGTTTTTTTCCAGGGGAGGTAAACGACCTCTGTAATTCGGTCCGTTACCGTTGCGTAGTCGTGACCGGTGCCCAGGATGCTATCCGGGCCGGGGTCGATCATTTCCTGGCGATTAAGATTCTCTGTTGTTGCCACTCTGACCTCTTAGCGCCTCATTCGGATTTCGTACATAACCTAAATAGGTGGTGCGGGGACGCGTCTCCAGGTCGTCCAGCAGAGCATAATTCCGCTTGGAAGCCTGCAGCTTTGCAACCTGGCTACCCTTATCGTTCAGATCGCCAAACGTAATCGCCTGCGTTGGACAGACCTGCTGGCAGGCCGTTAAAATCTCGCCGTCGTGGACGCGCCTGTTCTCTTTTTCAGTCTTGATCTTGGTTTCCTGGATTCGCTGGATGCAGTACGAGCACTTCTCCATGACGCCGCGGCTGCGCACCGTCACGTCCGGGTTGCGTACTCCATACAAGCTCTCGGTCTGCCAGTCTGAATACAGGTAGAAATTGAACCGGCGTACTTTGTAGGGGCAGTTGTTTGAGCAGTAGCGCGTTCCGACGCAGCGGTTGTACACCATCTCATTCAAGCCTTCATTGCTGTGTACGGTTGCGGCCACGGGGCAAACAACTTCGCACGGCGCATTTTCGCAATGCATACACGGAACGGGCTGATTGTAAGAGACCGGGTTATCCAGATTACCGTGGTAATAGCGGTCCACGCGAATCCAATGCATGTGCCGTCCGCGCGCCACCTGGTCTTTCCCGACCACGGCGATATTGTTTTCAGATTGACAGGCGATGATACAAGCGCTGCAACCCGTGCAGACATTCAGATCGATCGCCATGCCCCACTTGTAGCCTTCGTATTTCCAATCCGAGTAGAGCGTCAGGTCTCTGGAGCGCGGCTTGTTTTCGCCTTCGTAAGTGGGGAAGTTCGGATGTTCCTCAAACTCCGTGATGTCGGCGGCGCGAACAGGCTCGCGGCCAGCCATGGTTTGCGTCTCCTGCACGTTCGCGAGCCGCTCGTGAACGCCGGTTTTCTTGACCTGGCCCGGAGCGAAGAAGGGCGCGGCGGCATCCTGAACGGAGTAGGCGTTGTAACCGATCTTGGTCCCAACCCGGCCCGAAGCCGTGCGGCCATATCCGAAAGCGATGGTAAAAGAACCTTGGATGAGCCCCGGTTGAATCCAAGCCGGACCCGAAACTTTACGGCCTCCGGTAGTGACTTCGAGGATGTCCCCGGCTCTCACATTCATGTCCTGAGCATCCTTTGGACTGAGGAGAACCGTGTTGTCCCAGGTCATCTTGGTCTGCGGTTTGGGCAACTCCTGCAGCCAGCCATTGTTAGCGTAAGCGCCATCCCAGATCGTGGGGTCCGGGCGGAAGACAATTTCTTGCCCGCTGTTTGCGGCAGCCGGTAACGCGGGCAGGGCAACGGTACCCACAGCGTTGATGGACGCCGATTTGATCCCGCTTACCCAGCCATTATGCAAAGAGGTCTGCCACAAGGTATTGAAGTCCGCGCCCTTGTTCTGACCTTGCCAATAAGCCTTCACGACGTCATGCGAACTTTGATCGGGCTTGGCTTCCAAAATCGTGAGAATCTCGTGCGCCGACTTGCCACCGTAAAGGGGCTCAATGAGCGGTTGTTGAATAGTTGTCGTGCCGTCGAAGGCGCGTGAGTCGGACCATGTTTCGAGATAATGAGCTTCCGGAATATGCCAGTGACTAAGGCGCGACGTCTCATCGAACATCTGCCCGAGCCGTACGACCAGGCGGGCTCGTCGAATCGCGCTTTCAAAATTGAGCGATGCCGCACTCGAGTAAACCGGATTCTGCCCGAGAATGACCAGTACTTCCACCTTCCCGCTGTTCAGGTCGCCCGCAAGTTCCTCGATCGTGTGGGTGTTATCGGGTTCAACCCCTTCGAGCAACATCACGGTCTGGCCGATATTGCCGAGCGCCGCATTGATAGCGTGTGCGGCCAAGTGAACGCTTTCCGGCTGATACTCGCCGGGAACTACTACCGACCGCCCCTTCGCGCTCTGCAGATCCTGGACAACTGCGGCCATCCAACCGGGCGCGCTGCCTTCCGCCGGAGCCGCTACGCCACAAGCCTTTGCTAGTTGATAAGCGATACCGGCTACATCCGCGCTTTTCACGGGAAAACGGTGATCGGCGAGCGACCCGCCCACGGTGGGCGTGCAT
>JALYVD010000004.1 GCA_030853405.1 Acidobacteriota bacterium
GTCTCGTTTCGACTGGTAGGTACGAGCCAGTTCGCGGTAATAGCTGTCCGGCATTGCCAGTGCGGTAATCCCCGCCTGTTGCAATGGCGAGGCGGCGCCGACGGTGAGAAAATCGTGCACCTTCCGGATCGAAGCGGTCAGTTCTGGAGGTGCGATCACCCATCCCACACGCCAACCGGTGACCAAGAAGGTTTTGCTCAGGCTGTTGACCAGGACGCAGCGGTCACGTAGACCGTCAATGGCGATGGGCGGGACGTGGCGCTCGCCATCGAAGGTGATGTGCTCATAAATCTCGTCAGTGATGAATAAGCAATCGTGTTGTTGGCACAGTTGACCGATCTGCTTCAGTTCGGCTGTTGAAAACACTTTGCCGGTGGGGTTGTTGGGCGTGTTGACAATCACGGCACGCGTTCTTTCGTTAAAAGCCGCCTTGAGTTCGTCCGGGTCAAAGCTCCAATCGGGCGGACGCAGCGTCACGTAGCGGCAAACGGCTCCGCTGAGCTGAGAATCCGGCCAATAGTTTTCGTAAAACGGCTCGAACACGACGACCTCATCGCCTGGATTCAGCAATGCCAGAAGAGTAGCGATCATTCCTTCGGTTGCGCCGCAGCAGACCGTAATTTCACGTTCGGGATCTATTGCGATTGCGTAATGTCGCCGATAGTAATCATGGATGGCATCGCGGAAGGACTTAGCACCCCATGTTATTGAGTACTGATTAACGTCCTCCGCGATGGCCCTTTGCGCGGCAGCTTTGATTTCTTCCGGCGCGGGAAAATCGGGAAATCCTTGCGCCAGGTTTACGGCGCCGTGCTTCCACGCCAGCCTCGTCATCTCACGAATGACAGATTCTTTAAACTTCGAAATGCGTGCACTCTGGAACCGCCGTTCCGAGATGGTTTCCATACGGCGATTTTACGTTGAGGGCTATTTCGGGATATAGTTGTTCCTCATATGCTCTCGAAACCGGCCTGCGGAGATGAGTTCCTTACCTATCTGGATGCGCTTGACGAGGAGGATAAAGCTCTTGGGGGCAAACCGGATTTCGAATTTGAACGATTGCGTATAGCGTATGCGGACTCCCGTGCAAAACGAAACGCGATTTGCGCGCCTCCTTCCGATCCCGAAGCGCGCAAACGGGCGGATGCAGTGGTTGAAGAAGGGGAAAGGGAATTCCGCACGAACCTTTTCAAACGTTTACATTCGCGCGAACGGACCGCACTCTGCTTTTCCGGCGGCGGAATCCGCAGTGCGACGTTTGGTTTAGGCATTCTGCAAGGTCTCGCGGCCTGTTCGAGCAAGCCCGACGGGGAACGCCCAAAGCTACTGGGTGAGTTCGACTACCTATCGACAGTGTCAGGCGGCGGATATTTAGGAGCGTGGTTTTCAGGTTGGGCTTCAAGACTTGCCCACCCGGTTCCAGATAAATCGAAGCCGGACGGGAAACTTCCAGAAGTGGACGGCCCGGCCGAAGTGATAAGACGGCTGGCAAAGAGTCCAGACGCAGGTTTTGAACCCGAACCCGAGGAGGTTAAACACTTGCGGGCCTATAGCAACTACCTGGCGCCAAAGGTGGGTGTTCTATCTGGCGACGCCTGGACGCTAGCCTCCATTGTGTTGCGGAATGTTTTTCTGAACTGGCTCGTGCTGCTGCCGTTGTTTGCGGCGGCGCTTCTGCTTCCTGTTCTGTCATGGAGACTACTTTGGCTGAGACCAACTGCCGTCAATGAGGATGCTCTCTGGTACTTAGTTGTCGCTGGGGTAATCTTTGGGGCCTTATCCGTCGGGTACGTGGGTTATGATCTGCCGAACGCGGGGAACAGGAAGCGGTCCGCCAAGTACTTTCTGTTGGGATGCATGCTACCGCTCGCGCTGGCGGCCATTCATCTAGTGACGTTCTGGGCGTGGTTACCGACTGGCGACCCGGGCCAACAGTGGTGGGATGTGGTTTCGCTCGGAAAGTCCGGCTTACGATGGTGGCATTTCGCAATTTTAGGGGCCGTGCTGCACGGGGGCGGGATGCTGGCCGGCATTGCTTACGTGAGTTTCAGGTACGATCAACCGCCGCGCAAGAAAGGGCTGTCCGCGACGGTGGCAGCCACTGTCACAGGATTCATTGGGGGGACCCTCGCTTCACTGGCGGTGACTTTCACACGGGTTCTCCCGAACGGCCATCTGGTGCATCCGAAGACCTATGCCGTGCTCGGCTTCCCGTTGTTGATGGGTATTTTTCTTCTCGCACAGACTCTGCTGGTTGGACTTAGCAGCTATATCACAGAAGACGAAGACCGGGAATGGTGGGCGCGCGCGGGAGGTTGGTTTTTAGGTATTGCGCTGGCGTGGTTTGTATTCGGCGCCGTTGTTCTCTATGCGCCTGATGCGCTGCCGTGGGCGAGCGCAAAAATTAGTGCTGCTTTCACTGCCCTGACGGGACTTACCGGATGGGCAGCAGCACGTGCTGGAAAGAGTTCGGATACCAGTTCAGGGAGGAACGAAGGAAGCGAGGGGGTTACTAAGCTCATCTCGAACAAGCTCGTTAAGGAGTACGGAGGACGTCTTCTGCTGCCCATCTTCTTGGTCCTGCTGACGATGTTGTTAGCAGTGGCGAATTTGAATCTGGTGCGGCTGGTAGGCAGAATGCCGGCTATCGTTCCCTCTTTTTGGCCGCCGATGATAAGCCCGATGGGAAACATCATCTCTCACGCGCTGTGGGTACTGCTGGCGTACGTGTTGCTCTGCCTGGTCGCTTCTTATTACATCAATATCAACAAGTTTTCGCTCCATGGCATGTACCGGATGCGGCTGATTCGCGCGTATCTTGGCGCTTCAAACATGCAGCGGGAGCCGAATCAGTTCACCGGTTTTGATAAGAGTGACAACCTCCAGATGCGCCATCTCGCACCACAAAGGCCGCTGCACGTTATAAACATGACGCTTAACCTGGTGCATGGGGTTAACCTCGCGTGGCAACAGAGGAAGGCCGAGTCGTTTACTTCCACGCGCCTTCACACGGGGAGCTGCCGGGTGGGATATCAGAATTCGGACACCTACGGCGGGCGCTATAAGGACAAGCCAAATAAGGCCGCGATCACGCTCGGGACAACTATGACAATTTCCGGGGCCGCCGCGAGTCCAAATATGGGATATCACTCGTCGCCGCTGTTGACCTTGGTAATGACCCTGTTCAATGCGCGGCTGGGTTGGTGGTTAGGTAATCCGAAATCGGCGCAGGCTATCTGGGCCCGGCCCGGTCCGCGCTATGGTATTCGGCCCTTTATCGACGAGGCATTCGGCCTCACAACAGACACGAACAAATGGCTGTATCTCTCGGATGGCGGGCACTTCGAAAACTTAGGCGTCTACGAGATGGTGCTGCGGCGATGCCGGTATATCGTGATTTGTGATGCGGGCGCCGATCCCAATTACAATTACGAGGACCTAGCCAATGCGGTACGGAAAATTCGTATCGATATGGGAATTCCCATCGATTTCGACAGGCCTGTTATGCCCATGTCTGAAGCGCACCGCGTCACGCCCGAGTTCACTGGACACCATTGCGCGATTGGCCACATCCGGTATAAGTCAGTGGATCTGGGCGCTGAAGACGGCCTGCTGATCTACATCAAGGCTTCACTCAACGGAAATGAAACGCCAGATATCCTGCATTACGGCGCGATCAACAAATCGTTTCCACAACAGCCGACTTCCGACCAGTTCTATGACGAGTCGCAGTTTGAGAGCTATCGGCGGTTGGGGCTGCACGTTATTGAAGAGATTTGCGGACCTGATTATCACAGCTCCGAGGGTCTGGATTTCGAGCGGTTTCGGGAGATCGTACAGAGTTACTGTGATCGCCCCGTGCCGCCTACCGTTGGAATCACGGTAGCGGGCGAAGCTAAGAAAGAGAAGGCTCAGGCCGAAGAACTGGCCGAAGGCGCGGCCGCTTAGTCTCCTGGCATAGCGGGCGTGGAAGACGAGTCCGCAGCAATCACATCGGCTGCTTTTTCGCTCACCATATACACAGCCGAAACAATGAAGTAGCCCGGTATTCGCGGAAAGATGGACGCGTCCACGACTCGCAAACCCTTCGTGCCGCGCACACGGAAGCGGCTATCGAGAACGGCCTGCGGATCGTTGTCAGCGCCGATTTTGTTAGTACAGGACGCGTGGTGGCCCCACGCTTCGTTCCCGATGAACTCGCGCAGTTTCTCCGGCGTGTCATATTGCGGTCCAGGAATCAGTTCCTCCTTGACCAGACCGGCCCAAGCCAGTCGCTTGTTCATGTCACGGACGAATTCGACTCCGCTCACCACTGCTTCCAGATCGTCGCCGCCCTCATCGTTGCCTTCCTTGAAGTAGTGACATTCGATGCGAGGCATATCGATCGGGTTATTAGATGTGAGGCTCACGCGCCCGGCCGTGTTGTTGGTGTGTGCTTTTAGAATGGCCCAGGTCAGGCGGTCGTGAAAGCGTTCGAACTGCGTCGAGTAGCCCGGAAAATAACCTTTGAAGTAGCCCGGCAGAGCGAAGATGTAAAGATCCGGATCGGGGTTGCTGGGCTTGGAACGTTTGATAATGCCAAGAAGCGCACCGTTAGACGCGTAAATGCCGCTTCCCTTCTTCCATGCGGCGAAGAACGGATCGGGTTCACCTTTCGGGTCGGGCGGCGAAAAGGTTGCCTTGTTCAGCAACTCGAACGAGCGCGCAAACTCCGATACGACAGCGATTTCGTAACGGTCCTGCAGATTGGCTCCCACGCCCGGAAGATCGACAACGACTGGGATACCGAATTGTTCGAGATGGGCACGCGGACCGATGCCCGAGAGCATCAGAAGTTGCGGGCTATTGTACGCTCCTCCGCACAGGATGACCTCGCGCGAAGCCCTGATCTGACGCTTGCGAGCGGAAGCGATATCTCCTGTAGCTTGCGGGTCGGCTTTATAGAGATGATGACCTTCAAGAATTTCCACGCCGATCGCGCGGCTTCCCTCAAAAATGACACGGGTCGCGAGAGAGTTCAGTTGAATAGTGAGGTTGCCGGGAAACTCTTTCTTGATCCTCATCAAGTATTCGCGCGGGCCATTCCGCTTGCCTTGCGCGACGGCGAGCGGAGTAAAGGCGAGACCTTCCGGGCTTCGCGCCGAGTTACGGGAGTCGTTCGGATCAAAGCGCGTTTCGGTGCGGAGAAAGGGATTTCCGACATGCTCTTTGAGCGACTCTTTCACACCGTTGAGGAGTGCGCATACGATCTCCGGATCTTTGAGCGCGAGCTTCGGATCGGTTTCACTGGTGGTCAGCCAGCCGTTAAAACCGTGACCGTGCGTTTGGTCGCGCCACTCCTCGCGGCCTTCGAAGATTGCGGCGATAGAGGAGAGAATTGTTTCCGCTTCAGCTTCAATAGAACCAGGGCGGGGTAGGTAGGTACAGTTTTCGAGGCGCTCGAAGTAGCCGCGCATCTTATCGGCGCGCCATGAGGTATCGCCGGTGAGTTCAGCGATGTGATTCCAATCGCTGTCTTGCGGAATGACCGTGATCATCGCATTATGAGCGGTGCAGCCGCCTAGCGTTCCCGCCCTTGGGTACCAGACACCGCCTTTGTCGCGGACGAACTTCGAATCGCGCTCCTGTTGCGCGTCTTCCGAGTAGTGCCGAACGAAGAAGTCCCAGGAACAGCCTTGATATTCAGTGGAGAGTCCGTGGAAGATGGGCACCTCGTACATGAGACGGCCTGTATCACAGGAAGAGCAGGAGTCGCCGCCAGCCTCCAGAAGCAGAACCTTGAAGCCGGTTTTGGCTAAGTTGGCCGCCAGTGGTCCGCCGCCCGCACCCGAACCTACGATGATGTAATCGAAATCGCCGTTCATATCGGTTTTGATTCCTAGAAGGTTTTGAGAAACTCGATCAATGCGCGTTTATCGGTATCGCTTAAGCTGGTTCCAAAGTAATGGCCGCGATTGACGACATAGTCTGGACAGGTACTGAGATCAAACAGCGGATCCACGGCGTTGGCGAAGACTCTGCGGGCATCGTCGTCGGTCGCGTTGGCAGGGAGAGCCTTGAGATCGCGCTTCAGCTTTAACAAAAGCGCGAGGAGTTTCCGGTCATGGTCCAGTTGCTGCGCGGGGTCGGTACTCTCGGACCGAAGCTGAAGATTGGCGAGCAGGTCGATCGGCGTGCCGGCTGGAATCGGCCCAATCGCGATACCGCTCTGATCGAAAACGTTCGGCAGGAAACGGTCGCCGGGCTCAACCAGCGGCTGCAAGAAGGCGGGCAAATATCCTTTCGGGATACGCAAGTAACTGGTTTGTGTCGTGCGGTCGATCGTCCCTGGGATTTTGTCGCCGAGCAGACTGTCTTTGTCACGCTTGTCCGGCCACAACATCTTCTCGATGCTGTCCTGAAAAACCGTCATGCGAGCCTGAACGGACGGGCTGGGGTTGAATTTGCCCACGCTGTTATTAAGAAGGAACGGCGCGGTGGACCACAAGCTGATAAGCGAAGCCGGACGAGTGTAGCCGCGTCCGCCGCCAGGCATTTGAAATTGCCTCGGTTCGCCTGTGTATGGATGATAAACGGTAATCGCGCCGACAGATGGCAAACTTTTGTAAGTCTGCGACGAGAAGTTATCCCAAATGTTATTGGCTATTGCGTTACTGGCGAGAGGGCTGCACGCGTTTGTTTGAAGCAGAGTCACAGGAATGCGCTGATCTGTGGACAGGAAATTATCGGCCAAGAAGTCATCGGCAAAAACAATGTGCCGCATCTTTGATTTGAAATCGTCGGCCTCTGTCCAGGCGAAGTACTTATTCCAACAATCGAGATACTGCGATCCGGAACATCCGTTAGGATCGAGGCCCGCAGCCGGCGCCGGAATCTTGCTCGAATGACAGCGTGCGCAGTTTTCAGCAAAGACGGCCTTGCCGCGAGTGAGTTGGACCTTATCTTTGGTGAGGTAGGCATCTCCACCCGGCGCATCTTTCAAGTAATGCGGCGCTGTGGTCTTAAGGAAGAAGAGTGCGAGTGCGGGCGTTTGCGATTCAGTGGCCTGCCAATAGGCGGAATTCTTTTCGGCGGCTGAGATCTCAATGGGCGAGGGACGTTTGCCGCCGATGAGCGGATTCATATGCAGCAGCCATTCTTCGCTGAAAAGACCAATGTTGATGAACACGCGATTCAAAGCCCCGAGCGCCCCAACGGAATCCGCGCCATCCTTCAGTACCCGAGGCGACCACGAGGTATTCGGCGCCTGGAAGAATTCAGTCAGTGGGCCGGACTTGACGTAATCGTTGAACTGCTTATTGTGCAGCCCTCCGCCCGCGAGGGTCTCCTTACCCCAGCGCTTTGCAACTTGAAGGCGCGGCAAGAGATTGTATATCGCGTTCATGGTTCGCGGATTGTTGATGTTGTCAGTAGAAACAAGAGATGTATCCAGGGTGCCAGGGCGCGCCGTATGGAAAAGCTGGACGGCAAAGCTGCTGAGGTCGGCGTTCCAGCCGAAGATGCGATCTACCCAGAAATACTGTGCTCCGACGTTTGAGGCGAGGTTTTCCCATTTCGGATTCTCAGGGTCTTGAGGCGGTTTGATAGGGCTCGGACCAACATGACAGAAACCGCACGACATTCCGACGCGATAGGGCTTCACAAGGTCCTTCGAATTGTAATAAGACCCATCTTCGTAGTAGCGCTTGGCGTCCCAATTCCTTTGCGCGGCCTGATCGAAATCCGGGTTGGGAAAAAGACGCAGGCCGACAATGCCGGTTGCATAGCCATAGAGCGAACCAACCGGGATATTCTTGCCGCGAGCGCCGATCTTCACACCGGGATATTTGTGTTCGTTCTCGAACGGATCCGCAGGGCAATCGGAGCGGCGTTTATCGAGCCAAAGACCAAAACGGTTCGGATCGGGAGCGGTTGGTTTCTCAAAGCAAGGCTCGTTTAAGAGGCCGAGATAGTTCCAGCGATTGTCACGGCTGAATTTCAAGCCGGGGTACGAGGAGACGGTCTTCAAAAAATCGAGAGTGCCGAAGCTGGATGTTGAGAGGAGGTCCCAGAACCGGTCGTTTCCCGCGGTCCAGACGATCCAATTGTTTCGGCCCTTAACCTCATCGCCCGTGAGCGCGGTTGCGCCATCCATGTCATGGAAGTAATCTTCATCGGCCGCCGGAAGGGACGCGGCCGAGCGGCCCGCACGCATTGCTTCGTCCTGGACGTGGCCGGATTTGGCGGTTCTCGATCCGCAGCTCACTAACAGGACAGCCAATAGCGGCAGCAGCCAGAAGTTCAGTTCTTTCAACACAGCTTCCCTCCGAGTCAGAGTTCGGAACAGATTTACATCCGCAGCAAGCATAACGGCCTGCTTGTCCGAATCGAAGGCTGCGCCGCGCTTCGATTCTCAGTTAGTGCTGGAAACAAGAGATATCACACAGTCCGAATCATGCACAAGAAACCCGACTGGGGCTTTCTGAAGCAAGCGTAGTACCAAAGAGGCTGAGGGCGAGGTCGCGGGTAACTAACTCAAACAGATTCGGTAAAGTAGCGATATGGAAGCAGCGGCGCACTCTTTCGCCCGGATCACAGTTGAACCAGGTCAGTGCGGAGGGAAGCCCTGCATTCGAGGTATGCGTATAACGGTTCGCCGGGTTTTAGAACTCATTGCAATCTATCCAAACCGCACCGACCTCTTCGCGGAATACCCGTTCCTTGAAGAAGCGGATCTTCAGGAAGCGTTGCGCTACGCCGCCGCTGCAGTGGATGACGAAGTCGTCTCTCTCAACCGGGTCGCTTGAAAAGGATTCTACTGGACCAGGGCTTGGCAGCGCGTGCGGCGGAACTGCTCCGTCTGGAGGGCTGGGATGCTCTTCATGTGACTGAAGTAGGACTGGAGCGGGCGGAGGATGCTTTAATTCTCGATTTCGCCGCTCTCCATCGCCGAATTTGCGTCACACTTGACCACGATTTCCACACACACTTGGCTCTTAGCCGGGCTGGGCTACCCTCCGCGGTGTTTATTCGAGCGGAAGGCCTAAACGCGGTCGCTCAAGCCGGTTTGATTCAGAACATCTGTATCCAATGTCAATCCAGTCTTCGACAAGGAGCCGCGGTATCCGCGGACGGCAAAACAGTCCGGATCAGGCTTTTGCCTCTGCGTTAGCTACTGAGCGCCGTTTCGCCTTTAAAGTCTTTTGCACCACAGTCGCCGCACTGAAGACCTGATTGAAATATGCGCGAAGCATCTCTTGGCTATCCAGGTGCCCGAAGCGTTCAAACAGACCAGACCAAATGATGCTCAGGATGGCGGGAGCGATCATTAATTGAGGGAATCGGACAAGTGCATCGCTACTGAGTTCTCCTGTTGTGACGGCGTGCTTAGCAAGACTGCCGAAAATCGCGAGTCCGGGGGCGATTACCTTCCGATAGTAGACCTCTGCAAGCCGGGGAAAACGATTTCCTTCAGTCAGTAGAAGTCGGACTACGGCACCGCGCCGACTGGTTGGAAGATCTTGCAGCAAAGGCAGGAGCGTCCGCTCCAGGAAGCGGCGGACCGTCTCGCCAGCCGCGAGCGGCAACTGGGCGGCTCCGATAACGGGCGCGATCTCCTCTGTAACGAGAGCTTCGAACAGAGATTCTTTGTCCGCAAAGTTAAGGTAGATGGTTCCTTTGGCAACCCCTGCACGCCGGGCGATATCTTCCATTCGCGCGCCCGCAAATCCTCTGTCCGTAAATTCCTCCAGTGCAGAATTCAGGATTGCTTCGCGATTGTGAG
>JALYVD010000177.1 GCA_030853405.1 Acidobacteriota bacterium
ATCGACGACATTGGCTCCGAGGAACTTCTTCACAGCGTCGGCCGCCACCCGTCCTTCGGCGAGCTCATCACTAGGCTGTTTCGTCGCAATCCCGACGAAGTCTACATCATCGGCATCGAGTTCATCACGTTGATCACCGTCCTCGCCGTGGTCATGGCGGTTGTGCGCACACAAGGCGGATGGGGCCTGATCTTCGGCGCTCTACTCCTCATCTTGCCCGCCACGCAAGCTGCGGTCGAGTTGATGAATTACCTCGCGACCACGGTTCTAACTCCCCGGCCGCTTCCCAAAATCGATTTCTCAAAGGCGGTCGATCCCGCTTCCGCGACGATGGTTGCCATACCAACGCTGCTCATCAATGAGAAGCAAATTCGGACGCTCATTGACGACATCGAAGTCCGTTACCTGGTAAATCGAGACCCAAACATCTTTTACGCGCTGTTGACCGATCTGCCCGATACGGCTGAACCAGCGGAAGAACAAGACGCGCGTGTGGATCTCGCCGTGTCGTTGATAGACGGGCTGAACCGCAAATATGCCGGTGAGTCTTACGGCGGGTTCTATCTCTTCCACCGGCATCGCGTTTACAACCCGCGTGAAGGCGCATGGATGGGCTTCGAGCGCAAGCGCGGCAAACTGCTCGATCTCAACCAACTTTTGCGGAAGGTGTTCGATCCGTTCCCCGTTAAGACCGGCGATTTGGTAAAGCTGCCTGCCATCCGCTACGTTCTCACGCTTGATTCGGACACGCAGCTACCGCGGGATTCGGCCCAGCGCATGATCGGCGCAATGGCGCATCCGTTGAACCGCCCGCTGATCGATCCGGAACTGAACATCGTAACGCAAGGCTACGGCATTCTACAGCCTCGCGTCGGCATCAGTGTTCACTCAGCTACGCGGTCGCGGCTTGCCAGCATTTACTCCGGACAAACTGGCTTCGACATTTACTCGCGGGCCGTTTCCGATGTCTACCAGGACCTGTACGGCGAAGGTATTTTCACGGGCAAAGGCATCTACGATGTAGATGCGCTGCGTCAGGTGCTCGAGCATCGCTTCCCTCGCAATGCGCTGTTGAGCCACGATTTGATTGAAGGCGCGTATGCTCGTGCAGGTCTGGTTTCGGATGTCGAGGTTATCGACGACTACCCCTCGCACTACAGCGCGTACAA
This sequence comes from Acidobacteriota bacterium, assembly GCA_030853405.1. GTDB lineage: Bacteria > Acidobacteriota > Terriglobia > Bryobacterales > Bryobacteraceae > Bog-105. The sequence continues at coordinate 1,170 of JALYVD010000177.1, forward strand.
CCGGCGCAAACATCGCTGGCTACGGGGCGACTGGCAAATCGTGCAATGGATTTTCCGCAAAGTGCCGGATGAGTCGCGCCGCCTGGTGCCGAATCCGATCTCACTCGTGTCCCGGTGGAAGATCGTGGACAATTTACGCCGCAGCCTGATTGAACCCGCGACGTTTCTACTGTTGGTATGCGGCTGGTTCTTCCTGCCTGCGGGGCCGCGCTTTTGGACGCTTGTCACCCTCGCTTTGCTGTTTCTGCCGATCTATTTCCGGCTGGTCTTTTCAATCGTTCGAGCCTCCGCTACTCAGGATTCGATCGCCTTGCGCGAGTCGGTGAAGGACTGGGTCACTTCGCACGTCAGCATCCTGTTGAACATCGCGTTTCTGGCGCACCAGGCGATTGTCGCTCTCGACGCCATTGTCAGAACGGTCATTAGAAGCACCATCACACACAGAAGCATGCTTGAGTGGGAGACCGCAACCGAAGCGGAACTGGGACTGAAGAAGCGGACTCCCGTGGACATCTATCTGGATTGGATTCCCGCTCTTGCCATCTGCCTGGCGCTTGCCTTGTTTCTGAAACCCGAGGCCGCGCCGTACGCTTTACCGTTCCTCGTTGCTTGGAGTTTCTCCCGTGCCATCTCCGTGTGGATCAACAGGTCGCCGCATATGGACGAGTATCGCTTGACCAGCGGCGACATTCGATTCCTGCGGCAAGTGGCTTTGCGGACGTGGCGGTATTTCGCCGAGTTCAGCACCGGGAACAATCACTGGCTGATTCCGGACAACGTCCAGGAAGAACCGTACCGGGTAGCGGATCGAATCTCGCCGACTAACCTGGGCTTTCTCCTTAATTCCCGTCAAGCCGCCGTGGAGTTCGGTTACCTGACTGTATCTGAATTTACTGAGTACACCGACAGGACACTTCGCACCATGGCGTCGATGCCGCGCTTTCTCGGGCACTTTGCCAACTGGTACGACAACATCAGCCTGAAGCCGCTAGAGCCAATCTTCATTTCGAGCGTCGATAGCGGCAATCTTGTCGCGTCCTTGTGGAGTTTGAAACAAGGCTGCCTCGAACTGTTGCGCGAACCGGTAATACGCCGGAACGCATGGGATGGATTGCTCGACCACTTCGACCAGCACGGACGCCGTGCGGAACTGAACGCGTGGTGTCCCGGTATCGATCCGGATAACCCGGCATCCTGGCTTCCAGCGCTCGCAAACCGGAACGCCGATGAAGCGCAAGGCCGCATAAACGCGCTGCTCGAAGAGGCGGTGCAGTTCATGCCCTGGTGCTTGCCGCAATTCGATTCTATCCGCGAGCTGTTGCCCACCCGCGCGCCCGCCCCAGGGTCCGCAACCAAGTTCTATGCGGATCTTGATGCAGCGCTCTCGCACTCGGGAAATTCGCTGGCGGCGGTGTTGCGGGCGGAGTTGCCGCAATGCCGTGAACGGCTCAACTCGCTCGCCATTCAGTTGCGCGATATAGCGAAGCGGTGCGATGTCTTGACGCGTGAGATCCACTTCGGCAAGCTCACGGACAAGCGGCGCAACCTGCTTTCGGTGGGCTATGACGAGAGCAAACACGAGTTGGCGGGTTCGTGCTACGACCTGCTCGCGTCCGAGGCGCGGATCGCGACATTCATCGCGGTCGCGAAAGGCGAGGCCGCTCAGGAAACCTGGTTCCGGTTGGGGCGCCAGCACACGCTTTCGGAGGGCGAAGCGGTTCCGGTATCGTGGACCGGCACGATGTTTGAATACCTGATGCCGGTGATCTGGATGAAGTCCCAACCCAATACACTGCTTGATCGAGCGGTGAGGGGAGCAGTTCGTGCACAACAGAAATACGGGACGCGGCGCTCTGTCCCATGGGGCATCTCGGAGTCTGCCTACAGCAAAACCGACGCGGACGGCAATTACCAATACGCAGCTTTTGGTGTGCCGAGTCTCGGGCTGAATGTGGCGCGCGCCGGGTCCCTCGTCGTCTCGCCGTATTCGAGTTGTCTCGCGCTGATGGTAGATTCGGAAGCTTCCATTCGTAATCTGCGCGGGATGGCGAAGAGGAAGTGGCTGGGCGAATATGGGTTTTTGGAGTCGGCCGACTTCACAAGCTATGACGACCGGCGGTTCGGTTCGCGCAGGTACGATCTGGTTCATTGCTGGATGGCGCATCACCAGGGCATGAGTCTGACTGCGCTTTGCAACGTCATCTTCGACGCGCCGTTTCAGCGCTGGTTCCACGCGGAGCCGCTGGTTCAAGCCAGTGAATTGATCCTGCAGGAGCGTCCGCTGCGTGCGAAACCGTTGACCGATTCCGCGCCGCGCCGAGTCCTGTCCTTCACGCGCAACGCGATCAAGGGCCCGGCGAAAGTGCGGGCTTCGGCCTAGGCTTCGAGTATCTGGCGGGCGGCACGGATGCCGGACGCGATAGCACCGTGAACGGTCGCGCTGTGGCCGTTTGTCTCGGTTGCTTCTCCCGCGAAGTAGAGCGTATCCGCAACCGGTTGGGCCATCGTTTCCCGTGCCCCCATTGCGCCAGCGGGAACGTAGCTGTAGGCTCCTCGGGCGAACGGGTCTTTCAACCAGTCGTGAAAGTAGGCGGCTTCAACGGCAACGTCGAGCCCGGTGATGCGTTCAAGCTGCTCAATGGCCCGACCGATGGTGGCGTCCGGCGTCGCTTTGGGTCCGGCGCTCCAGCCTGTGATGATGGGGGCGCGTATGGGAAGCGGAGTCCACCACGTCGGGAAGACGGGTTCTTGCGTGAGGAGGAATCCGGCGTCGGCGAGTTCAGGTTTCTGCTCCCAAACTCTGTCTCGGAACCGGAGGATGACTCGGACGACGTGCCCAAATTCAAGTTGATGGGCGGCGTGCAGGATTTCGGTTGGCTCCGGATCGAAGCGAATTGAACCGGCTTGCAGAACGCCCAAGGGAACGGTCACAATCGCGCGGCGGCTTTCGACCGTTTGCTTCTCGCTAGTTAGCGCAGACCGCGTGTGGACCGTCACTGCGGCTGAACCCCACTCGATGCTTTCGACAATGGAGTTCAAGCGAACCGCTCCGTCGGACAGGTGCAGTGCAATCGAGTCGTAGCCGTTCAGAATCCGGAATGAGCGGTCTCCATCGATCTTGCCGGCGGCCCGAGCGTCCTCTGCTAGTGACGCGATGCCGATGAGATCGGCTCTAGCTGCGTTGAAGCCCTCAACATACGAGGTCGCCAACTGCTTGGCATCGGCGGAATGCGACGTTGGCCTCAGGAACTCCGCAAACGACTGGTCCGGTCCTTTATCGGCGGCCTTCTGCATGTCCTCCATGATTTCGTCCACGGGCAGCCATGCGTCTGAGCGGTCCTGAATCTTGCCGTTCTTGATGTGCAGAGCGCTCTCCGTGCAATCGTAGGCGGTCAGAGCGGCGGCTTCGACGATATTCCAAATCTCCGGTGGCCATCCGTGAATGAATTCAGCGCCTAGCTCAATAGGAACGGGCGAGAGCGGGTCATGGACGGTCAAGATCCGCCCACCGATTCTGTCCCGGGCTTCGATACAGGCAGTCTTCACGCCTGCGCGTTTCAGTTCACGCTGTGCGGC
>JALYVD010000178.1 GCA_030853405.1 Acidobacteriota bacterium
TCGCTTTCAAGACGGTAGGTCTGCACTACATCGCTGTTTTCGGAAACGACGTTGAGGCGACGGCACTTGCCCCAGAATAGGATCAAAAAATCTTGAAACTACCGCTGTCGTGACGAACTTGGGTTAACAAAGCAGCGACGTCGCTATGCTTGCCTGTCGATGACTTCGAGCACGGCGCCGGTCGATCTTCTGGAGTCGGGCGGCAATCTCGAACCGGTTTTTCGCCTCAGGATGGGGTATGGCACGGCGATCTGACATCGGTCTGTCCCTTGGACGGATCGTGCCATTTGGCTTGGACCGAGATTGCAGCCACAACAGAAGGAGGCGGGCAGATAGCGTTCTAGCGCCTGTTCCAGCTTGGTATCGAGGCCAGATAGAGGGCCGAAGGAGAGTGTCCAGTGCAGCAGGTTTTCGTGTCGGCAAGTGCATCGAGGATCGGTGTCTGTGACATCTCTTTTCTCAGCGTCGCTTCCAGCCAGGCGAGCCGGGCACGCGTCTTTACGGGGCAACTTGGCGAGGACCGGCTCTCCGTTCTCGATGCGAATAGCATTATTCCGGGGAAGGGGCGGTTTGTCTCTTGCGCGATCCGGCTGTCCTTGTGAACATGTGCTGGTTCAGCGTGAAATGGAGGGCTTGCATTCCCCGCAAGCGAGTATGCAGCCATTTTCGGTTTCCAAAAAGTGACTGACGAACACCTGGGAAATATCGCTCATCCCCTGTTCCTCGGCGAACTTATACACGTTACCCTACCCTCGCGGGCAGCCCGCCAAAAACCGGTCGCGTTTTTTTCTATCCTTTATCTCGGGAGCGAGTTGCGAGTACAGCTCCTGCCAGCTACGCGCGCTTTTTGCCGCGCGGTTCACGAGAAAGTTTGCCATGGGACCGATATGCTGCGCCAGATCTTTCCGGAGCCTCTCAAGTCCCATGGGGTCGAAGCTGAGGGCCTGCGATGAGGTAGGCGGCAAGCCTCGCGATCCCGATCCCGGCGTCTTGACAGTGTAAGCCGGTATAGGCGTACTCTCCCGCCTGGCGAGCGGCGGTGGCGTGCGGCCTTCGGGAGGGATCGGCAGGATCGCCAGAACTTCGACAAGATCGGCCCGGAAAGCGCCCGCACTCTGATACCGCCAGTGTGGATCCTTTTCAAGAGCCTTCAAAACGATGCGGGATACGCTCTCCGCAATGGCTGGGTTAATCAAACTAGGCGATCGCGGCGCCTGCTCCAGTTGTGCCTGTAGGACCTCGGCGGCCGTTTTTCCTTTGATAGGCCGTTCTCCGGTCATGGCCTCAAATAACGTCACCCCTGTCGCGTAGACGTCCGATCTTCCATCGACAGCCTCCGCCCGAACCTGTTCGGGAGACATATAGTACATCGAACCCACCGCGGAACCGGCCTGCGTCAACTGATCCAGGTCGTCGATGCCCCGGGCAATCCCGAAATCCATCAGTTTCGCCAGCCCTTCGGAGTTGATGATTACGTTCGAAGGCTTGATGTCTCTGTGCACCACGCCGCGAGAGTGGGCGTATTCGAGGGCCGCCAGGATTTGAATCCCCGTATCGACCGCCCGCCTCTGCGAAAGTGGGCCACGCCGCAAAACGTCGGCCAGCGTTTCGCCATCCACGTACTCCATCACCATCAGAAGCTGGTTTTCAACATGCAGCGCGTTGTGGAGCGAGGCGATATTCGGGTGACTGAGGCTTGCCTGCAGTCGAATCTCGCGAACGAAACGCTCGGCCAATTCCGGAGTGGAGGTAAGATCCGGAAGCAGGACCTTCATCGCCTCAATCCGATCGGAAATCAGATGGCGCACCTGGTACACGGCACCCATCCCGCCGCTGCCCAACATGCCGATCACTTCGTAATCGCCTACCCGAGTCCCCAGGCGCAGGCTCAATTCATTCCTCCCCGATCGCTTTGTAACCGTTGCCCGATAACTGCCATTGGACTTATGCTCTCATGATGCCCGATGTTACACTGACCTCGAACTAAATGGAGCACCCACCGAGTATCGGGAAATATGATCTCGAAGAATTCCTCGGCGGCGGCATGTCGCACGTGTACCGGGCCCGGGACCGCATTCTCGGCCGGACAGTTTGCATTAAGGTCCTGACACCCCAAGGCGTGGCGGACCCGGAAGTCCGCAACCGCTTCCTGCTTGAGGCGCGCATGGCCGGGAACTTTTGTCACGACAACGTAGTAAGTATTTACGACTTCGGCGAAGACCAGGGACAGCCATTCCTGGTGATGGAGTTCCTCCGGGGAGACACTCTTCGCAAACTGATGGAAGAGCATCGTCTCGGTTCAGAGCACGAGATTTTGCAGATTGCCCTTCAGTTGGCACGGGCGCTGGAGTGTGTTCATTCTCAGCACGTCATTCACCGCGATATTAAGCCCGAGAACGTCCACGTCAGCGCGCAACGGTTAGTCAAGCTGATGGATTTTGGCATTGCAAAAGCGTATGGCCTCAGCATGACGCAGGCCGGATTTGTGCTGGGAACCCCCTATTATATGGCTCCGGAGCAAATTCGCGGGGAGGAGATAACTCCCTCCGTTGACGTTTATGCCTTTGGCGTTCTGCTGTATGAATTGCTTACGGGCGCGCGGCCGTTCAAAGCCGAAACGCCAGAGGCCATTTTCTATTCGATTCTGAATGAGAACGCCGATCCGGCCCCTCTCGGAAAGCTGAACTTATCTGAACCCGTACGGCGGCTGGTTCTTCAATGCATGAGCAAGACCCCCGACGGGCGTCCACCAAGCTTCCGCCAAATATCGGCGGTTCTGGACGAGTATTTGTCAACGCAGTCCGCCAATGAGATCGCTACTCCGCAGCCATCGTCTAGTGCGGCGGTGTTGCCTCCCAACATTTCGCCAGTAGCGAAGCGCCCGTCTCAGTCCGGCTGGTGGATTGCAGCTTTGATCGCGGTCCTTGTTGCCGGAGCCGCGGTCTTCGCCGTCATGAAGTCTCATCGCTCTCTCCCGCCCCAACTGACTACGACAACGGGCGAGATGGTTTTGGTGCCCGCCGGTGAATTTCAGTACGGCGAATCACGCGAGCGCGTCTCGCTTCCTGCGTTTTACGTCGATAAAACCGAAGTGAGCAACGCCGCGTACTCGCTGTTCTGCAAAGCTACGGGTTGCACGCCGCCTGCTGCCGATCCGAGCCTTCCAGTGGTAAACGTCAACCTGGACCAGGCCGAAAGATTTGCCTCCTGGGCTGGCAAGCGGCTGCCCACGGACAGAGAGTGGGAGAAGGCCGCGCGGGGGACGGATGGCCGACAGTTTCCCTGGGGAAACACTTCCGACACCTCGAGAGCTAATGTTCAAAGCGCCGGCCCAGTTGCGGTGAATAGCTATGCACAAGGAGCGAGCCCATACGGCGCATTGCAGTTCGCCGGAAATGTCTGGGAACTGGTCAACTCGCCGCACCTGGCTACGCCGGAACTTCTGGCGATCTTCGCTAAGCTCTCACCGCCCGCAACCGCGAACGAAGCCTGGATAGCCATTCGCGGCGGCAGTTTTCGAGGCAGTATTGAGAAGGCGGTGACCTGGCAATGGGCTGTGTCGCCCGCCCGGTTGTCTAGCCCGAGCATTGGATTTCGTTGCGCGAAAGATGCGCCGCGCTAGTTATGGACAGTACCGAAACCCGGCAACACATTCATTCTCTGGTGGATCGGCTACCGCTCGCACAACTAGCCGCGATCGAGGAATTGTTGTCCGTGATACTCGAGCCCGTCGCACGCTCGCTTGCCGCCGCGCCCCTCGAAGACGAGGAGATCAGCGAAGAAGACGCACAGGCCATCAGAAGCTCGAGGGAGTGGTTTAACACAATGAGGGTATCCCCTTCGAAGACGTAGTCGCGGAACTGGGCTTCTCTCTATGGACCAGATCCGCAACTACAAGGAACCGGCTTGATGCGGATCAGTTTCTCCGAGCAAGCCTTCCGCTCCAGGACGGCATCGTTTTGTGAAATTCAGAACCGCGCCCGTCAGAAGCTGTGAAGAAATCGCTGGTCCAGCCACTTGCTCACGCGTGGTTCCGCAAAATACTGCAATCATTGGACCAGCGCAACAGAACCGTGACCGTGAGGGAGCGGCCTTCAATTTCTTCACAGCTTCTCAGGACGCGGACCTTTGTGAGTCGGCCGCATCTGAATAAAAATGAGGAACGAAGCCATTCTCCCTTCCCAACCCGGGAGTTCGTTCGGTAATTTCAGCCTATATTGCTGACAACAGAACACATAATACAGTTCACTTCGTTCGGTAATTTGGTCTTCTATTGCACGGCCTTAATCGCCAAATCTATGTTTGCGATCGTTTTCTTCGCGCTTGACGACTCGTTCAGGTCCGAGTTAATCGCCAGCATCCTCTCAAGATGACTGCGCGCCACATCGGCCAGTTCGATGCTGTTCTTCTGGTTCGCCTCGGCCGCATAAGTCATTCCTAAAACGTAATGCGTTAGCGCATCGTCGGGATCGTAGGTCAAGGACTTCTGGCAATCGGACACCGCCTGGTCCAATCGCGCGCTGTGCCTTTCGCAATCGCAAAGTCCGAAATAAGCCAGCCCACGCAGGTCTTTCCAGATATCCTGCTGCGAAGCCCGCGATTTCCGGCCCATGCCGATCAGGTATCCGAGGACGTAATAGTTCAGTTGTCCCGCAGTCTTGCTATCGAAATTACTCAGCCTTAGGTACTGGTTGTATTCGCTGACGGCCGGGTCCCAGGACTTGCTGAGGTGCAAGCTTTCAGCAAGCCAAAAATGAGCTTCGCCGTTATAGGGTGTCAGTGCAATGGCCGTTTTCGCGGCGTCGATTGCCTGTCCGTACGCTTCTTTGCGGCAGAGCGCTTGAGACAGCAGATACCAAGCCACGGCGTTCTTGGGCTCGCGCTGCACCACAACGTTCAGTTGACGGACCGCCTCATCCAGACTTGCCGTGTCGAGCAGCACCCCGGCCAATGCCGTACGCGCCTCCATAAAGTCGGGATCGATTTCGATGGCTTTTCTCAGATCCATTTCCGCCTTGTCCTCTTGAAACAGAGCGTGATCCGCGCGGCCCAGGTATAGCGCGGCCACACTGTATGTCGGGTCTATCGTAAGTGCATCGTTGAAACACTCCACGGCCTTGCGGTAGTTCGCCGCGTTCCCGTCCCGGTAAAACTTCAGTCCTTTGTCGAGTTGGTCAATGGCCGCTTTGGAACGATGGCGCGGAATCAGAATTCTAATCGTGACCGTCGTCTCCCGGCCCGGATAAACCGTCTCGTCGCGAGGACCGTCGGCCTCATATCCCATGCGAACCGCTTTCACTGTGTGCGTTCCCGCCGCGATGCCGGGTTCGCTTAGAGGCTTGTCTTTGCTTACAACCCCGATTGAATTCCCGTCAAGAAACACTTCCACCTGATCCATGTTCGACTCGAATACCAGCCCTCCATCCTTTGCCGGTGGCGTCTCCGGAGTGACATGAGAGGGCACATACGCCAGAAGCATATTCGGATCGTAGCTGCCCCGCTCCGACGTCGGATTCTGACGTGCACTGGTGGCTTCTCTGACGTTCCGGCGGACGTAATCGGCTAACTCATCCGCCGTCACATAGCCGTCGCCATTCTCATCGCCGGCTCCCTGCATCCCCTGTACGACGTAGTAAGTGAAGATGCCATGGCCTCCGCCCCAACTGGCACTTTCGAATGACCGTTCCCGATCCCGGCTTGCAGTAAGAGAGAAAACCGACTGATCGAGAGTAGCCAGGCGGTGATTGATTTCCTGGATGGCTGCATCGGGCGCAATGGCGCCGCTGTGGCAGGAGTCTGTCAGCAACACTTTCCACTTCGCCTTGATGGAATTTTGGACGGTCGAAGCAAGCGCGTCCATGGCGTAGCCGGTCCCGCTTGGATCATCCCGCCGGAAATCGTAAGGCGCAAGATAGGCGCGGTTTGTGGAAGGAGCCAGAAATCCGTGGCCCGCAAAGTAGATCAACACCCGGTCGTCCGGCTTCGCGACCTGTGGAAGCCAGACTTCCAGTTCGTGACGAATGTTGGCGAGCGTGGCTTTGGGGCCAACAAGCTTGTGTACATTCTCGGCGCGGAAATTCCCGCCTTCCGGGCTGATCAGGATGGAGTAAATCGATTCGGCATCCCGCTCCGAGTACAACAACTGCTCCTTCTCAGAGAGGTTTTCGTAGTGGGCAATTCCAATAACGACGGCATACCCGCGCGGCAGCGACCCTTTTCCGGCGACGGCCTGGGGAGGAGAAGGCGGCGGCGGCCTCTGGCCTAGTTTCTCCACTTTGAGATCTCGCTGTCCCTGCTGGGGCGCCGGAGTCTGCTGAGCATATACTGCTGACGCGATCAGCAGAGCTAAAAATGTTCGATACATGATTCTGGGGCCACTCTACTTATGTGCAATGCGGAACTCGTAAACCATCGGGCCTTGGCTAGATCCGGCTGCGGCAACAACGGAGTCCTTGTCTTCCCGCAGGAACGTCAAATCGGACGGCTTCTCTAGCGAATCCACCACGTTTGGCAGTTCCGACTGTTGATCGAGATCCCGTGCTCCGGCAGTCGAATCGACGCACTCTCCTCGTGCCCGCAGCAGCGTATCGTCACACCGGGGAAGAAGAACAGCCGGACGCTTCGGCTTTTCAGGAAGAGGATTAACGCCATACCCAGGCAGTTCCACTGGACTCACAATCCAATAGACGACGTCCTGTCCCGCTGGTCCCGAGATTCGGAAAATCAAATCTCCCGAAGGAACCTGTCGGCTCTCACCGGCGACCAACTTGTTGTCCGCTCCTGCCTCTTTCGAAGGCAAGAGCACGGAGTATTTGCCCGACGTTCCGTAGTTGACCACGTAGAGATAACCCGGGAAATTCGTCTCAACCCGGAACCGGACTCGGTCTCCCTGGTTCAACACTAATCCCGGTTCAACCGCGTTCCATGTTCCGTTTTGCAGACGTTCCAGCGCCAGCTTGATTTTGTGCGGCTCGGGAGAACGCGCCGATCCGGACACACACAGCACGGCGGCAGTGCAGAGAAGGCTCAGGAGAAGGCTCTTCATGGATTCTCTCGGACTACTCGTGCCGGAAAACGATGTCGGCTACAACGTGCGAATCGGCTTTTCCACTGGGATCCACAACGTAAACTGAATTGTCCTTTTCGGGCGCTTGCGCAACCGGTTTAGCCGCAGTCTCATCGTTCACTTTCTCGACGATCAGATCACGAGAGTAAAACTTGTCCAGATCGGCGATTCTGCTATCGTCCATCCTGTTGAATGCCTCCATCGTGGAATCCTGCCGGAAATGCGCGTCTGGAGAAATGTTTGGCTGCGACGCCGGCTTGGGTGGACCGCCAGTTGACATGTTCAGCATCAAGTCTTCCGTGCTGCGTACCGGTTGACGGGATAGGAAGAGAAACAGCTGTTCCTTACCGGCAGGTTCAGCGAAGGTGATTTCGCCGCCGGGAGGCATCGTGTAGATCTGTCGCGGCTTTATTTCAGAAGAGGCGGCAGAGTCGCCCGTTCCGGGGAAAAGCGTGCTCCACTTGCCACTTGCTCCCCGGCTTACAACGTACAGATACCCTGGCGTATTCGCTTCCACGGTAAACACGATGTGATCGTTCGAGTGGAACACGGTAGAAGCGTCCACTGGCGTCCGCTCCTGGTTATCGGTCAGCTTGTAGACTGCGTACCGCATTCCGAGTGGTTGATAGCGCTTATCGGACACGCTCGCCAGAGTCACGTGGCCATCGGTATTCGCGTCTCCATAGACCGGAGCCTGGGATTCGGTTCCAGAGGTTGTGTTGCCCGCGACCGGAGCCGATTTCGGCAAATGCCGCACAGCGGTTCTAGGTTGACTTTTTACCTGGGCTCTAGCGACTGGGGCCGCAGCCGACGGTTTAGTAGCGGGGGCTGTGGCCGTTTGATCGACCTCATAAAAGACTTCGCGAGCCGACAGCGCAGGCCCTGAGTTAGGAGGGTTCTGGGCGTGAAGACAGATGGAGGCACTGCCGGCGATGAGGACCACCAGCGACACTGACGGTAGGTGTAGGCGCATACGTTTCTGTTGGGATGCCCGATGAATAATAGTCTATTCCGAATACGGCTGGTTTGGATGGAATATGATGCTGTTGGATGAAACGACGCGATTTTACCCACCTCACCGCTCTGGCGGCGCTTGGCTTTGCAATGCCGGCCGCCTCGGCCGAAACTTTCGATTATCCGTGGAAGCTCGGCATTATTACTGACGAAGTAGACGCCGATTTATCACGCGTCCTCAGCAGTTTTTACCCGAAATATCAGCTTCGCTGGGCGGAGATTCGCGATCTCAAGATGGATGGCAAGACTCGCTATGTCTACAACTCGGCGACACCCAGCCAACTCCGCACCGTAGAAAAGCAGTTGGACGATGCGGGCGTGAAGCTTTCGGTATTAGACACCGGCATCTATAAGATTGCGCTTCCCGGAACACACCCGCTTGGCGAAAAAGGCAACGACCTCAACCCCGTACAGGGCGAGTACGGCCGTCAAATGGAAGACCTGAAGCGCGGTTCGGACGCCGCCCACGAACTCGGGACCGACCGCCTGCGCATCTTTACCTTCCTGCGAGTGTCCGATCCAAGCGCTATTTTCGATCGAATCGTCGCCGACATCAACAAGGCCCTCGATGTCGCGAAACAGCAGGACGTCACGCTTCTGGTTGAGAATGAAATGTCCTGCAATATCGCGACCGGAACCGAAACCGCGAAGCTCTTTGACGCCATCAAGGATCCGCGCCTGATGCACAATTGGGACCCGGGCAACTGCTTCGAAGCAGGTGAACAGCCGTACCCAAAGGCCTGGGATCAGTTGGATCATAGCCGGATTGGCCATATTCATTTGAAGGACGCGAAAGGAAAGGCCTGGGAACCCATCGGCGGCGGAGAAATCGACTTCACCGGTCAGTTCAAGGCGTTGGAAAAAATGCAGTATTCGGGAACGATGTCCCTCGAAACCCATTACAGGAACGCGCAGAAGGATAGGTACACGTCAAGCGTGGAATCGATGGACGGACTTTACCGCCTGCTTAAGAGCGTTTAGGAGTAATCTCGTAATAGCTGGAGTAAATATGGACGAAGCAAACCTACCGAATCCTGCCCGCCGCGGTTTCCTGAAAGCCGGAACCGCCGTCGCCGCGACTCTGACCTCAGCCGTATCCGCAAAAAGGGTCTTGGGCGCGAATGACCGCGTCCGTATTGCCGTGATCGGCCTGCGTGGCCGCGGCTGGGATCACGTCAAAGGCTATCAGCCGATACCGGGCGTCGAAATTGCGTATTTCTGCGACGCCGACGAAAACGTTCTTACGAAGCGTCTAGCCGACGCTGAAAAGATGGGCTTGGCCAAACCCCAGACCTATGTGGATGTTCGAAAACTCCTCGAAGACAAGAACGTTGACGCCGTCTCGATCGCCACTCCAAACCATTGGCACTCACTGATGGGCATTTGGGCCGCTCAAGCCGGAAAGGACATCTACATCGAAAAGCCCTGTTCACATAACTGGTGGGAGGGCCGTCAACTTGTTCGCGCCGTCAACAAATACAAGGTGATCTGCGAACATGGCAGCCAGTGCCGGTCCAGCGCCGCTATCCGCGAGGCCATGGATCACATGCGGTCGGGTCTAATCGGAGACGTCTATATGGCCCGGGGACTCTGCTACAAATGGCGCAACACCATCGGGCATGCGCCGGTCGAACCCGTTCCGCCCGGCGTTCACTACGATCTCTGGACCGGCCCGGCTCCGCTGAAACCCTTCACGAAGAACCGCTTCCATTACAACTGGCACTGGATTTGGGACACGGGCAATGGAGACCTTGGCAATCAGGGTATCCACGAGCTTGATCTCGCCCGCTGGGGATTGGGCGTTGGGCTTCCCAACAAAATCACTGCCGTGGGGGGACATTTTCTGTTCGACGACGATCAGCAGACACCGAACGTGGTGACGGTAGGCTATGAGTTCAATACTCCCGGCGCGAAGGCCAAGATGATGAACTTTGAAGTTCGCGGCTGGATGACAAACCACGAAGCGGGAATTGGCACTCGCGAATTCTCGGATACGGGCGTTCCGGCGGCCGGTT
>JALYVD010000184.1 GCA_030853405.1 Acidobacteriota bacterium
GCTATTCCGGCCACCGTCGCGGAAGTTACTTTAATAAGGTCCCGACGAGTCTGTCGTTGCATGGGCAATGGGAATACAGTACACGGCCCGAACCATTCCAATTAAGGTACTCTACGGCAACGTACTCTACGCTTTTCCATAGCGTCAATAGGGCGGAATCGCGCACTTCGCCGACCCCGGGCGGGGTACTGTACCCCCGGACAACACGCAGCGGCGAAACGTGCTACAGTCAACACAAATGGGGTCGTGGAATAGCCCTCCAGGTCTGAGTGCTAACGACGTCGGCGGTTGGTCGGATCTTCCAAAAGCTGAAGTCCTGAGAGCGCTCGACAAGATCGTTGAGGGTCCGCAGTTTCGTTCAAGCAAAAAGTGTACGCGTTTCCTGCGCCATGTGGTGGAGGCGGCGCTGGACCGTCGTCTGGACTGTCTGAAGGAGCGCACTCTCGGCGTCGATGTATTCGACCGGGAGCCGCACTACGATACAAATCAGGATCCTATCGTTCGCGGCACTGCGGGCGAAGTGCGAAAACGCCTGGCTCAGTATTACCTGGAGAGTGGCGCCGAAGACGAGTATCGCGTCAGTCTACCCGCTGGATCTTATGTTCCGGAAATTCATAAGAGTCCCTTGGTGCAAGCGGCCAAGGCAATCGTACTCGCGCCCACAACTCAGGAACCGCAGGTCCTAAGCCCTTTAAAAACCAGCAGATCTCGTATTCTCCCGCTGAGTGCGGCGGTGGCGGCACTGAGCCTGATCGCAGCGGCTGTGGTGCTTCTGTGGAGTGGGCGCGGCGACCCGCTAGACCGCTTTTGGGCGCCGTTGCTGAAGTCCGATCAGCCGCCGGTGGTTTGCATGGGTCAACCGCAACTCTATACATTCCGCACGGATACAGCCAACGCTCTAAATACGTGGTTCGCCAGCGGACCGGCCCGGGGCAACGCGCCACCCCCACTATCGTCCGTTCCGCTAAGTGAGATTGTGCCGATGTGGCAAGGATACGTGGCCCTGTCCGATACGCAAGCCTTCGCCCGCGTTGCGAGCCTCTTTGCGCGAAAGGGTAAACAGGTCGATTTGCGGGGGGAAAGGTCCGTTTCCTTGACCGAGCTTCGCAAAAGACCATCTATTCTGATTGGAGCTTTCGATAACAACTGGACACTCAATTTGGCGGGAGAACTGCGCTTTCACTTTGAGCAGGATTCGCAAACTCATGTGCAGATCATCCGAGATCGTGAAAAGCCGTCTCAGTCCAGCTGGAAATTGATCGATCCGTGGCCAATCACCACCAACATCCATACTGACTATGCTTTGGTAACACGGGTCGTGAACCACACAACCGAGCAGACGGTGGTGACTCTGGCCGGAATTTCCCAGTACGGTACAGGCGCGGCGGCCGAGTTTGTTACGAATCCGGCCTATTTCTCCCGGGCGCTTGTCAACGCCCCGAAGAACTGGGAACGCAAAAACCTGCAGGTAGTGCTTTCTACGACAGTCATGTCTGAAACGAGCGGTCCCCCCACAGTTGTCGCGGTCTACTTCTGGTAGTGATGGCGGACGCGGCGTCCTAACCTAAAAACCGCAATTCCCCTCGTACAGTCCCGTAAAGCACCTACGGACCTGCGGTCATTCAGGTGTAAGGTGGATTCCTAGTTGTTTCCACTTAATTCCACAGGGGTTCCAAGATGAAACCAAGACGCGCGTCCTATATATGTGGCCTGCTTCTATGTATTACCGTATTTACCGCCGGTCTCGCGACCGCGCAAAATACTAACTCGGGTGAAATCCGGGGCAGTGTAACCGATGCCTCGGGAGCGGTTATGCCCGAGGTCAATGTCACCATTCTTAATACCCAGACCGGCGTGACCAAAGATCTCGTTACGAACAACGACGGTCTCTACGACGCTGTCTCTATCCTGCCGGGCTCATACCGGCTCACCTTTACGAAAACTGGGTTTGGCACGCTCGTGCGTAACGGTGTAGACCTGCAGGTCGGTTCAATCACCATCAATGCCCAACTGACGGTGGGCGCTACTCAGCAGCAGGTAGAGGTCACGGCCGAGGCTCCACTTCTGCAGACCGAGTCGGGAGAGCAGTCCACGACCCTGGACTCGAAATCGATGCAGCAGTTGCCGAATGTGGGCCAGAGTTGGGCCAACTTCACGAAGATTTTGCCCGGCGCCGCAGGATCGGGTACCGGCGTTGCCGTGAATGGCAACATGCCATATTATTCCAACTTCCTGGCAGATGGTGCGAGCGTCACTCTGCCTCACAGCGCAAACGTGGACACCATGGTATTTGAAGACGTTTCCGAGGTTCAGATCAGCACCTCAAGCTTCTCGGCCCAGTACGGTGTCGGCGGCGCTGTTTTCAACCAGATCAGCAAAACCGGTTCTAACGCCTTGCACGGCTCGGCCTACGAGTATTTTCAAAATGATGCCTTAAACGCGAGGAACTTCTTCTCAAAGAAGGTGCCTTTCGAGCGTTACGACAATTTCGGCGGCACCGTTAGCGGCCCAATTTTGAAGAACAAGCTGTTCTACTTCTTCAACGTGGACAAGATCGTAAACAAATCCAGCGGCATCTTCACGAAAACCTTTCCCACCGCCGCGATAAGGTCCGGCGATTTCTCCGATCTCGCCGAGTTTCCGATCATCTACGAACCGAATACGCTGGGCCAAGGCACGCCCACCGCGAATGGGAAAGCGACCCGAATTCCTTTCCCGAACAATAAAATACCCGCGAGCATGTTGGACCCGCTGGCGCTACAGTTCCAGTCGCTCTTTCCGCAGCCCAATCAAGCTGGCTATTCGAACAACTGGGTAGGTACGATTGAATCTCCGAGCCCGTTTCTCAGGTGGTTTGGCCGATTGGACTACAATCTCTCCGACAAGAACCGGTTGACGTTCTCTATCACGCAAAGCGACAACCCGGCTATCAATCCGCAACCCTACAACGCAGTCGGAGGACAATCCGGAGACGTGGACCGGTACCAGGCCCAGATCTCCGATGTCTGGACCATCAGTGCGAACACCGTGAATGAGTTCAGGTTCGGCGTGACGCGTCAGGGGAACTGGTTTACTCCGTTCAGCCTCAACCAAAATTATCCGCAAAAATTAGGTTGGAACTATTCCGAGGCGAATCTTCCACCTAGTCTTAGTTTCAGTGGGAATCCTGGCACGTCCTCGATCGGCCCGGCAACGAACGCCATATACGTGGAGAACAGTTTCGACCCTTCGGATGTCGTGACCATGATCCGCGGCAAGCATATTCTTAAATTTGGCGCTGAGCTGTTGGCTTTTCAGGATAACTCCACACCGTGGGGCAACATAAATCCGGGAAGCTTCAATTTCAGTGGAGCGTTCACGCAGAATCAACCCGGCGGCAGCGGCGGATTGGGGTACGCGGATTTCCTGTTAGGCCAGGTGGCAAGCTGGAGCGCCAGCAGTACGCCTATCGTCGGCTTTCGTCAGAAGAGTCCACAATTCTTCGTTCAGGACGATTTCAAAGTTACTCCAAACCTGACGTTAAACCTCGGGCTCCGCTATCAGATTCAAGGCGGCTGGCATGAAGTGGCGAACCGTTTGGGAGATTTCGATCCAACTCTGACAAACCCCGTCACCGGGACCAAGGGCGCGATGTGGTTCGGCGGTCAGAACGGTCGAACGAATCTCGAAAAACCGATTTACGACATCTTCCTGCCGCGCGTTGGCTTTGCCTGGTCACCCAGAACGAATTGGGCTGTCCGAGGCGGCTTCGGCATCTACACATATGGATGGAGTCTCGATACCTACTCGGGCGGGGCGGAAGGCGTGGGTACAAACAGCCACGGCAGTTTGACCTCAAACGACCAGATTCATCCGGTGTTCACACTGTCTCAAGCTACGGCCGCAAACCTGAACTATGTTGGGCCAAACACTTCGCCCGCTTCGTTTAATAATCAATCGGTAACGTATTATCCCTACAACACGCCCGTTGCCAGAAACTATCAGTATTCGTTCAGCATCGAACGGCAGTTCAGCGGAGCGATGGTACAGGCGGCTTACGTCGGCAGCCATGGATCTAATCTATCGTTTCCGATCAACTTCAACCAAGTGCCAGGAAATTCCCTGCTCCAGAGTGCCTTGAATCCCAGCATCTCGCAGTCGCTACGTCCGTTTCCGCAATTCAGCGACATCAACGGCAACCTCTACAACGC
>JALYVD010000146.1 GCA_030853405.1 Acidobacteriota bacterium
AGCGGTTCAAACCGCAGTTCTGGGCTGAGGCGAACAATGTGTTGAATCATCCGAACATTACGGTGATCAATGCGAATGCTGCGGTGGACGCGAATGGGTTCATTACTAAAGCCCCGACGTTTGCGCCCGTCTCCACGACCCTCGAAGGACGCATTATTCAGCTTGGAATTCGGGCCAATTGGTAGTTTGGCAAGTGCAATCAGACTCACGTTTTCCCGCTCCGGTTTACGCGGAGACGGTCCTATCGATTAACTTTACGGATGCGCAGCGGCTCTTTCTGGAGTCGCTGCTCGAAATTCACTACGCGCACACGCTCATGCTGGCAAGGCAGGGTATCATCCCGGCTGAATCGGCACGAGCGTGCATTGAGGCGCTGCATTCGCTTGACCGCGCTTCCCTCGAAACGTGCGCTTACGATGCTCAGTTCGAGGATATGTTTTTCTACGTCGAGTCTAGGCTGGAGTCCCTTTGTGGCGCCGAAAACGCCGGGCGCATGCATACGGCCCGCAGCCGCAACGATATCGATTTAACGATGTACCGGATGTGCCTGCGGCGGGAAGTGCTGGCGCTTGTCGAGGCTATTCATTCCGCGAAAACAGCTCTGCGGAAGATTGCCGGTGAGAATGTCGAAACGCTAATACTCGCGTACACGCATACGCAACCCGCCCAGCCGAGTACGCTCGCTCATTACTTTCTCGCGATTATCGAATGCTTTGAGCGCGATGAAGAGCGTCTGACGGCGGCGTTCCGGACGATCAACCGCAATCCGCTCGGAGCCTGCGCGATCACCACCACAGGTTTTCCGATCGATCGCGATTACACAGCCGAACTGCTGGGTTTTGAAGGATTGCAGTTGAACTCGTACGGCGCGATTGCATCAAGCGATTACGTCACCGAGACCGCGGGCGTGGTCGCCACTGCCATGGTGAACCTCGGCCGGTTTGTCCAGGATCTGCTGCTGTGGTGCAACCCCGAAGTGGGATTTCTGAAGCTGTCGGGCGCCTGGGTTCAAATTAGCAGCATCATGCCGCAGAAGCGCAATCCGGTCGCGCTCGAGCACACGCGCATCCTGGCGAGCAAGGCTCTAGCGGGGGCACAAGGGATTTTCACGGCGGTTCACAACACGCCGTTCGGGGACATCGTGGATTGCGAAGACGATTTACAGCCGCTGGTCTTCAGCACCATGGCGGACGCGATCCGCGCCTTCCGGCTCTTCGCGGGACTGATAGTGGATTGTGAAATCAACACGGCTCGTTTAACCGAACGCGCCAATGCCGACTTTCTTACGGTGACCGAACTGGCCGACACGATCACGCGCCGCGAGGGTGTGGGATTCCGCGCCGCTCACCGGCTGGTCTCGGAGGCTGTGCGGAGTCTGGCCGGTCAATATTCGCTCGAAGGGATGGTACGCGCCGTCGAAGAATTGGGGCCCTCGGTTCTTGGCCGTGCTTTGACCGTTCACGGAGACGCTTTGCTGCAAGCCTTGGATGCCCGGAACTTCGTCGCTGTACGCCGAATCCCGGGTGGCCCCGCGCCGGAAGCCATTCGGGACGCTCTGGCTATAAGCGATGAGAAAAGCAGAGCGGTGGAGGATTGGATCGCGGAAAAGGGTTTGCTTCTAAGTTCGTACCGTCAGCGGATTCAACAGTCCGCTCTAGAGTCCTGTCTCTGAAGTTCGCATACAAACGCGAGCGACGCTGGCAAGCATCTGTTCACCGGTTTTGGTCCAACAGAACGGCTGGGGCTGTTGGTTGTGTCGTTCGATGTACTGACGGGAGTGAGGTTTCCAGTTCTTTGGTGCTTCGAAAGGCGGACCGTCGCAGGCGTTTTTCGGTCGGCAGTGCAAACCAGCGCTCGACGTGTTGATCCAGGAGGTGCCGGTGGGCGTGAAATGAAGAGAAAATGTGGCCCTTTGATCCGCCAGCGGTGAATCATGGGTGTTTTGTGCGTGCCGTAGTTATCCAGCATCAGGTGCACCTCGAAGCGCTTTGGCACTTGGCCTCGATGGTATCGAGAAATTGACGGAATTCCACCGAACGATGTCGGCGGTGGCACTCGCCGATCAAGGCCTGGTATTGACATCTAATGCGGCGAACAGCGACGTCGTTCCATGGCGCTTATAGTCGTGCGTGCGCCGCTCGGCTTGCCCGGGTCGCATCGGCAACAAGGGTTGCGTGCGGTCCAGCGCCCGGATCTGCGATTTCTCGGCGTCCGCGCCGAATCTTCCAACGCCTCTCGCTCGTGCGGCGCTAGCTTCAATTTTGCAGTTGATCGTCCGGTTCGCATCCTTCCAATTCTCTGATCGCAAGAAAAACAGGCTTTAACTATTACGTTGACTTCAGAGACAGGACACTGGAATCAAGGCGAAGTTCTGGGCAGTTGCTTGACGAGACTCGCAAGTAGCGCCTTCGCCACCCTAATCGCAGCGTCTTTCTTCGCGGTCCACAGAAGTTGGCCGGTTTCCGGATCCGAAATGCGAAGGTAGAAATTGTTTTGCAAGGCATCCTTGTGATCTACCGTGAGTACGATATCAGCCTCGGACTTGTTCGTTACGATCTTCGGTTTGATGCTTGGCCAGATATTAGACTTGAGGACAACCATCGCGATCTTGCGATGTGTGAGGTTCTGCTGATACCTCACATTCTGATCGCATGTCACTGGAATCTGGTAACCAGACGTTTCCGCGCACGAGATCAATTCACCATTCGAGATCTGGCCCCAATCTTCATCTTCGGCGGATTTGACCTGATATTCGGGAAGGCGCCACTTGAGCGGATAGGGCACATTCTTATCGAATAGGATGCGGAGCATTTTCGTGGTTAGCCGCGTACAAAAGAACGGCCTCAACTTGGGCGACGGGAAGCCTGAAGAGTTCCGCTATTTCCGGCTCGTCCACACCGGCTTCCCAATTGGCAATAATGTCATCGACTGGCATACGGGTGCCCTTTAGCACGGGCCGACCGCGCTGTACTTCCGGCTTACTTTCAACGAGGGAGCATTCCGACCAGTCCATATTTTTAGCGTACGATATTTTGTCGGTTTTTCCGCCGATCTCTCATCGCAAGCGCTTCATTGCCACCATTTCTCGCCCGTATCTCCCACAAAATAGCGCCAAATATGATAACCTTTTGGTTACTCACCCAGTTAGAAAGGCAGTTCCCCGTTTGACCCGTCATGAATTAAGGGACCAAGTTCAGCACGACGTTTTCAAAGAATCCGTTGAAAATGCTCTAGGCTTCACCATTGCCCATCGCTCACAAGTCATTCGTTGGGCGGTCGTTGCCGTTATTGTCCTTTTAATCATTGGCGGAGCAATGTGGTACTCCTCGAGCCATCGAGCCGCCCGGCAGCGGGATCTCGAAGCGGCTTTTCAAGTGCTCTCGGCTCCCGTTGGACCCGCGAATCAGTTTGGCAAGACGTTTCCCACGGAAGACGCCAAGCGTCAGGCTTCTTTGAAGGCTCTGTCGGATGTTGTGGCCAAGGACGGCGGTACCAAGGAAGGCCTGATCGCGCAGTATTATCTCGGCACGATGAGAGCGCAGCAGAACGCAAAGGGCGCTGAATCGGATCTTCGCACGGTTGCCGATTCCAGCAGTGATGTCGCTCCTCTGGCGAAAATTGCGCTCGCTCAACTTTACGCCGGTGAGAACCGGGTGCCGGAAGCACAGGAACTGCTTCGGGGCATTGTAAACAAACCGACCGCTCTTGTCTCGAAGTCACAGGCGGAGGTCATGCTCGCTCAACTGGACCAGACGACCAATCCGCAACAGGCCAAGAAAATTCTTGAGTCCCTGAAATCGCCGAACGAGGACCCCGCCGTCGCGCGCGCGGTCGATCAACTTTCGACGCAAATGGCTCGTTAGTCCGCCCGGATGCTGGA
>JALYVD010000203.1 GCA_030853405.1 Acidobacteriota bacterium
CGCCCGCAGCTAAGAAGCCGGTACCGCAGCGCCTGAGTCGCTTTTGCGCGATTTCCGGCAATTCGTTCCAGCAGGCTTTCACGTGTGCAAATCAAAATCTCCGCGGCCGCCGACGGCGTCGGGGCGCGCAGATCGGCCACGAAATCGCAGATCGTGAAATCAGTCTCATGTCCAATGGCCGAGATCACCGGCACGCTGCAAGCCGCTACCGCACGCGCTACGGCCTCTTCATTGAAAGTCCAAAGGTCCTCCAGCGAGCCGCCTCCACGAGCCACAATCACCACATGCGCCCACTCGCCCGCGCTGAAGTGTCCAATGCCATCGCAGACCTGTTGCACAGCTCCTTCGCCTTGCACTTGTGCGGGAAAAAGCCGAAGATGCAGGCCGGGGAAGCGGCGCTCCAGCACATGCAAGATGTCTCGAATCACGGCGCCCAACGCCGATGTAACGATTCCGATGCGTTTAGGAAATTCGGGCAGCACACGCTTGCGTGCCGAGTCGAAAAGCCCTTCCGCGCCCAGTTTGCGCTTTAGCTGTTCAAACGCCAGTTGCAGCGCGCCAGCCCCTTGCGGCTCAAGCGACTCAACAAGCAACTGGTATTCGCCGCGTGCCTCATACACTTCCAGATTGCCTCTCGCAATCACGGCGAGCCCGTCCTGCGGCTTGAACTTGGCAAACCGCGCCGATCCCTTGAAGAACACGCATTTCACCTGGCTCTTCTCGTCTTTGAGGCAAAAGTAATAATGGCCGCTCGCGGCAATGCGGCAACCTGAGATTTCGCCCGCGACAAAGATCCCGTGAAATTCCGTTTCGAGGACCCGATGTAGCGCTGCATTCAGGTCGCTGACCCGAAAGACGCGCCGCTCCGGTTCGAACGTCAGCCTGAGCTGGCCGGTTTCGCTGCTAGTCTTAGCTAACATCTTCTATCTACAGTTTGGCCTATTTCCAAAAAGTTGAAAGCCCCCGGCGTTTGATTTATTCTTCGCGAAGAGATGTTATAGGGTCTATTCGCACGGCTCTTGCCGCTGGTATCAGTGAAGCGGAGATGGCGACAACAGTTAGCAGAATGGGCATGAAGGCAAACGCCAGAGCGTCAAAAGATGTGATCCCATAGAGCATCGAATTCAAGTAGCGCGTCAGTGCCCAGTCGCCAGCCACTCCGAGCGTGATCCCGAGGGAAGTCAAAACCAGGCTTTCCTTCAGCACAAGATTAAGTACATGCCGCGATTGTGCGCCTATGGCGATGCGGATGCCAATCTCCCTATTTCGTTGCATGACCAGGTAAGACATAACCCCAAACACACCTACCGCCGACAATAGAATGGCGACGACGGTGAAGGTTCCGATCAAGAGCAAGTGAAACCTCCGGGGAGCAAGCGCACCGGCTAGTCTTTCGTCCATTGTCTTTATGTCGAACACAGGCTCATCGCGGTCCACGCTGAGGATCTGGCCCACAACTCCGCGGCTCGCGTTGTGTGGATCTCCCGCAGTGCGAATGATCAAGCCACTGCGAGAGAGTTCAGCGCCGCCGCCCTGACACAGACAACGATAGATTAAAGGCAAAGGCTCCGCCCCGAGTTGTCCTCCGCGGATGTTATCGACCACGCCTACAATTCTCCAGCTCACAGGATCGTTCGGCCCGATAGCGATGCGGCGGTTCAAGGCTTCTTCGGCCGGAAAAATCGTTCTGGCGAAGGCTTCGTTTACGATGATGTTGTCACGGGAATGCTCGGTGTCCTCCGAATTGAAAAGACGGCCGGCGCGCAGCGGAACTTCAAGAGTTTTAAAGAAGTCACGGCTGACGACCGTTATTCCGGCTTGGGGCCGTTTAGCCAGGGGAAGGGGATGCCCAACTACTTCGAACTGCGCTCCCGAAGAGAAACGATCGTCTCCACTCAAGGGCAGGTCCGATGAAAAAGCCGCATCTTTCACTTGGGGTAGCCGCTTCACGCGGTCCAAAACATCATCGTAGAATTGCACCTGCTTGCGGGCTGTTGCGTAGCGGCTTCCGGTGAGATTCAGACGGAGCGTAAGGAGGTTGCCGGGAGGAAATCCTAACTCGGTTGTGGCGAGTTTTACAAAGCTTCTGGCGAGCAAACCCGCGCTTATGAGAAGCACCAGTGCTATTCCCAGTTGAGTGACGACCAGCAGACGCCGTATTTGGACAGCCGTTCGACTGCCTGTATGCACGGAGCCGGTGGATTTCAGCGCTTCTTGAATACGAATCCGGCCGGCTGTCAATGCCGGAGCCATACCAAAAATTAGCGCCGTGAGTATTGTTAATCCAGCGCTGAACCCAAGCGTCGTTACGTCCAGGGCTAGGGGCGGGTAGCTCTGGAGGACGAGTGGCTGCCAGGCGTTAAGGGCCGCGATGGCCGAGAACGCGATTAGCACTCCCAAAGTGCCTCCAGGCAGAGCAAGCACCAGACTTTCCGTGAGCACTTGTTTCACGATCCTTGCAGTTCCTGAACCAAGCGCCATACGCATTGCCAGTTTCCGGGTGCGAGCCGTTGCGCGGGCTAAAAGAAGGTTGGCCAGATTGGCGCACGCGATTAGAAGCAGCAGTGCGACCGCTCCGCTCAAGATCAGCAGAGCCGGACGGAGGTCGCCCACGATTTGTGTCTGAAGCGGAATTGCAGTAATTCGTAGTCCTCGCAGGAAGCCCGCGCTGGCGAACTCCTTGGGATATTCCTGATAGATAGAAGCGGTCAGATGCGATAGTTCCGTGTTGAGTTGCCGCTCAGAAACGTGCGGCTTCAGGCGGGCGACGATGCGGACGAGGTGCATGG
>JALYVD010000232.1 GCA_030853405.1 Acidobacteriota bacterium
GCCAAACAGTATTCCGCAGCCTTTTTCACCTTGTCCACCGGCAATCTCGTTCCGAAGCGCCGCCGGTTTAGGAGTGCCCACATCAGCCATAACGGCGTGGAGTCGTTCGTTTTGCGCTCCAGGTTCGCCATATTCGGCTCGACCAATGTGTTGATCGCTCCGTCTCCCCCTTGGTTGTCGGCCCAAAGCTGAAAGACCTTCTCGTTCAACTCGCGATTGTGAATGCCGTTAAGAGCGAAGAAGCTGTCGCGCAGATACATTTCCCCCGCTGCGGAGTACCAGATGCTCGGCGCGAGCATTGGACGGAAGTTCTCAAGCTCCGCATTCCAGCAGAGCATCATCAAATCCGCATACAGCACTTTCTCCGTTTCTCCGCCTTGGAAGCCGAGTGCCTCAGTCAAGTGAATCTCACTTGCCAGCCGATATCCTCGCACGGTATCCGGAACGCGGTCGTCCGCAAAGATAAACGCGGTCTTTTCTTCGGGATGTCCCATATTCAGGCGATGATACGGTTCCTTACGAGTGGCGATACGAAACACCTGAATAGCGCGTACGTTAACGTCTGAGAGTTGCCCGCTTTTGTCCGGTAGAGAAAGCACTACTGCGGCACTTTTACCTCGCAATGCCGGGATCACGAATGAGTTTTCAAAGGCGGTAAATCTCGAAGCAGATTCCGGCGCAGTTTCATTGAAGAGAGTGATCTCATCCAGCTTACGGAAGTTCTCGTCCACATCCCAGACCGTGACTGAAATGGGAACGGGCGAACGGTATTCGAGGTGGACGGCATACACTGCAGGACCCTGCGCGGGAAAGGGGATTAGCATTCTGCTGATCTCGGAGAATGCAATTCTTTCGCGCGAACCCTCGCCAGAGAGTTGAACGGTAGACTCCCCAAATGTTTGCTGAACGAAAAACTGCCCTTGAGCGCGTTCCCGTGCGTCCGCTACGGAATAAAGATTCAAATCCGGGACTCTCGTTGGCGCGGGCTTTACCGGCACGCCATCCTTCGTATGACTCGGCTCCAGACATTGCGGTACCCGGCATCGGTAAGCAGTCCGACCGTGACGTTGCCGTGGGTACGGAAGCCGGCGCTCGGATAATACTCGTGCAACGATCCTCCCTGACAGTCGAGGCGATCGAAGCTCCAGAACTTCTCCGGTGGTTCTTCAGGCTCCAGACGATTGCTTAGCTGATAGAACAGCATGAACATGTCTTCCTGGTGCAACCGGATGGTCTTTCGCACGACTTGGGAAGACAGGACCTGATAGCTGACCTGGGCGAAGACGGTCGCCCGCATGTTCTCGATCAAGAACTCGCCAGTGAGCGTAATGTGAGCGGCATCTCCCGTCCACGAAGTAGCCTTCCAGTTATCCACGCGCGCTTCGAGGCTGCGTTCGCCATTCTGGAAAACCGCTGAAAATTCGCCGCCTCCGAAGTGCCGTGCCATTGGCTGACCATCAAATAGAATCGTCACCCTGTATCCGTGGATGGAGTCGCCGATGACCTTAAGAAACAACCTGCTGGGAGTGTAGGCGGCGGCTTGGCCTAATGCCGACGGCTACAGAGCCGTTGCAGCGGTAAGCGTCGATAAGAATCCGCGGCGGTCCAGTTTCTCAGCGCTCACTTCTTCCCGTTGTCCTTGCGGGCGGACTCTTCCCAACCCTCATGAGCCTGGTGAGCGGCTTTGTCCAGTTTGCGTCCTACTACTTTGGCGGCCTTCTCCGTGTGGACTGCTACGTTGTGCGCGGCTTGTCCTAGCTTGCCCGCCGCTGAGTTGGCTTCCGAGCGTCGCTGCGCTTCGGATTCAGTCGAGGTGCTGCAGCCCGAAACCGACAGGATAGCTGAGAGGAGCAGTGCGGCCGCGAACCCGCGGAAAGATGTCGTCACCCTTGTTGGACGGTCGCGGCCGTTCAAAAGTGACGGAAGTTAGAGAAGCCTGCATCAAAGTAGATACTGGTTCTATCTTTCATCTATGCAGCAGCCGACGTTTGATCCTGGACTCACACAGAAGTATACCGGCGCGCTGAAACGCGTAATTAGTGAAAAGGGTGAGTTCAATGTGCAGCGCAGGGGCGCCACTTGGCGCGATACACACCCTTACCTGGTTTTGATTAATGCCTCCTGGACAATGTTCGCGGCTCTCGTGTTCGCGGCTTTCGGCGTAACCAATGTAGTGTTCGCCGCCCTTTACATGGCAATTGGGATCGATCATTTGAAGGGTGCGGACGGGACCACGGCACCCATGCAATTCGTCAATGCGTTCTTCTTCAGTACGCACACGCTCACAACGGTTGGTTATGGCAACATTTACCCCGTCGGAGCCGCGGCTAATTCGTTGGCGGCGATTGAAGCTCTTTTTGGATTACTGGGTTTTGCAGTCATCACAGGTCTCATGTTCGGACGATTCTCAAAGCCCTCCGCGCGCATCGGGTTCAGCAAGTCCATGCTGATTACTCCGTATGGAGATGGGCTCAGTCTCCAGTTTAGGATCGTCAATCGGCGGACGAACAACCTTCTGGAACTCAGCGCGCGGATACTCCTGATGACTGTCGAGAACGGAACAGGCGGGCTGCAGCGCAAGTATATCCAACTCACGCTAGAACGGGATCAGGTGTTGTTCTTCCCGTTGACCTGGACCGTCGTCCATCCGATCGTCGAATCCAGTCCTCTTTACGGGAAAACGCCCGAAGACCTAGAGGGCCTCCAAGCCGAGGTAATGATCTTAATCAAGGCCTTCGACGACACCTTTGGACAAACCGTGAACGTGCGTCACTCCTACCGGCATGACGAGATCGTTTGGGGCGGAAAGTTCGCGCCCGCCTTTGTGATAGACGAAGTGGGCGGCGATCTTCAGCTTGAAGTGGACAAGGTAAGCAGCTTCGAATCCGTGTCTTTGCCGAGGCTGGAATAACGGGGCTGGCTTAAGATAGTCCCGTGGATGAGCCCAGTTGTCTTTTTTGCAAAATCGCGGCGGGCGCCCTGGCGGCGCAGATCGTTTATGAAGACGGCGACTGCATAGCATTTCTCGATAACAATCCTCTATTTCCGGGGCATGTTTTGCTTTGCCCGCGCGAGCACTATGAAACGTTGATGGATCTTCCGCTGGGACTCACAGGCCCGATGCTCGCGACCACGCAGTTGCTTGCCAAGGCGGTGGAAGCTGCAGTGGATGCGGAAGGCACGTTCGTTGCGATCAACAACCGAGTGAGTCAGACGGTGCCGCACCTGCATATTCACGTGGTGCCTCGCAGGCGGCGCGATGGATTGAAAGGCTTCTTCTGGCCGAGGCAGAACTATATCGACGACCATGCGCGCGAGGCGGTTCGAGATGCCATCGAACGAGAAGTGCAAAAACTGTTGGACTAGTCAGACCGAGACCGGAGAGGCCGATTTTGAGAGCGCCTGGAGAATGCGTTCACGGTCTCGTATTCCGCGCTGAATGGCCGAGTCGATTGAAACACGATAGACGATCAAGCCGATGCAGAACTCTACCGCCAGCACGCCGATGAGCGCCCAATCGTTATCAAGCGCCCAGCGCGCAAGGAACGCAAATCCGACTAGAACGAACATGCCGGCAGAACAGCCAAGCAACCAAAGCTGAATCTGTGCGCCGGACTGCTTTCGCAGCGTCTGGCTGGGGTCGATGGGCCGTGGAACGGTGACGGAACTCAGGTTTCCAACCGATAGGAAGAAGATGCCGACGACGGCGGACGCGGATACAGCAGTGAGAAGATTCATGGACGTGACCGGAAAGCGGAAGGCAAGCGCCACCAGGAACACGACTACGCTCTGCAAAATCATGAAGAGAACCGCCGTCAAGTTCTTCGCCTGAATAACGGCCTTCAGCGTTAGAGGCGTAACGAAATAGACCTGGGCGGCGCTGCGATCGAAACCGAATATGTTCCAGAGAAGCGAGTCGCCCAACAGCAGCAGTCCATAAAGATTTACGACCGGCAGAAAATTCGTTTCGATGAACCGGCTGCTTGCTCTTCCAAACGCCAGCGGGAAAAACACGGCGATGCTGAAGAAGCAGGCCATCCCGAAGATCACGCGGAAGCGAGGCATCCGTATAAGAGTCCGAATTTCCTTCTCGATCAGCGCGCCCTTGGGGTCGGCGAAGAGGCGGCTCGGAAGATTAAGTATGTTGGCGAAGACTAAGCCGCGACGGCGTGGATGAATGTCCGACGGAACTGCGCGCAGCGACTCCTCTTCAGACAAGCCTTTTTCAAACTGCCAGCGCGCCAGCAAGAAAGCGCCCCCAAGCCACAGAGCGGTAACAAGAACGGACTCCATTGAGAAGGCGCCGGTACTGAGCATTGCGAGTTCGTGCCACGGGGTTCCGCGCCCGTTCGCAATAGCCATTAGATACGGTTTCGATTGCGTGCCGAGGTTAGTTCGAACGAAGAGTTGCGGGAGGACGGCCACGCTGACCAGCAGAATCGCAAAGAGTTCGCGATAGCGGTTGCGCCGGAAAGAATGTATAAGCAATTCTCGAACGGCGAGAGAGATGAAAAGGTTCAGCGGAATGTAAAGGAGCAGGCAGAGGGCGGCCCAGGCGGGAATCTCCCGATTGCGCGTGAGTCCGACGGTCGCACCGATGACGAGCAAAACCATTTCGGGCGAGGTGGTCAGGCGCAGCGTGGCTTCGATGGCAAAGAAAGCGTTGGACGAGATGGGATAGACCAGCAACTTGTTCAACTGCAACGACCAACCGCCACTCAGACTGAGGAGCGGCATCCATTGCCAGAACAGGAAAGCAGCCAGTAGGCCGATCCCGAGATTCCCGCGAAGCACGGCAACGGGAATCACGCTTGCCGCCATGGCGAACACCACTCCCAGACCTGCGAACATGCCGTACCAGATGAAGACCAGGATGCCCATGAACACAGAGCCGAGAGTGGTCCGGGGCAGATGATTACGCGTGGTGCGAAACTGCGCCCAGCCGATAGTCAGAATCTGAGCCCACATGGATTAAAGCCAGTCGAGGGTTCCGGCGTGACGCTCCGCGCCTACCAGTTGGACGAAGATGTCTTCGAGGGTAGATGCGCCCTCGGCGGTTTGCTGACGCAGTTCGGAAACGGTACCCTGGGCGAGAATCTTGCCGCGATTGATGATGGCGATCTGATCGCAGAGACGCTCGACCACTTCAAGGACGTGAGAAGTCAAAAAGACGGTAGCACCACGGCGAACCTGTTCAAGGAGAATGTCTTTCATCAGACGCGCGCCCACCGCGTCCACGCCTTCAAAAGGTTCGTCCATTAGGAAGAGGCGTGGCCGGTGGATGAGCGCGGCGCCCATGGCGACTCGCTTTCGCATCCCTTTCGAATATTCGCCCACAAGCTTGCGCGGGTTTTCGGTCAGTTCAAACAAGCCAAGAAGTTCCTGGGCGCGTTCTTTGGCGGTGGGACGCGGGATCTGGTAAAGGCGCGCGATGAACTCCAGATACTCGGCCCCTGTCAGGTAATCGAATAGAAGCGTGTCGTCGGGGACGAGGCCGATCTGCTTGCGGATTTCGAGCGATTGCGCCGGCATCTCCATGCCGAGCACTTGGACGCTACCGGAAGTCGGCTGGGCGAGTCCCATCAGGATCTTGATAGTTGTAGTCTTGCCCGCTCCGTTCGGCCCCAGAAAGCCAAAAAAGGAACCTTGCGGAACCGTTACGGAGAGGCCATCTACGGCGTGAAAAGCTCCGTAGCTTTTGTGTAGATCGCGGATGTCTATAGCTGGAGTGGAATCCATTCAGGGCTGGGCCGTCCCAGTGGTGGCTGTTCGCACTGCCGCAAGCAGAGTTCCAGTTTGGCGCAGAATGGCAAGTTTCGCACGGGTGACCTGCGTTTCGGCTTCGTAGAGAGCAATCCACCGGTCACCCTCTTCAAGACGAGCCTGTTCGACGCGGCTCATTGGCACGCGGCCCTCATTATTCTGCGCGAGAAGAACGCTCAGTTGTTCACGCGCCAGATCAAGCTGCATGCGGGACAGATCGCGGATCGAGGTTGCTTTTTGCCATTGCTGAAAAGAGCGCCGCGTATCGGCAATGATTCGATTGCGGGTCTGGTCCATCTGAATGCGGATCTTCTGCAGGTCTGTGATCGACTGTTGGGCCATAGCCTTCGAAGCAGATCCGACGAGCAGCGGAATGGTGATGGAAGCTCCAACCTGATAATTGTTGGCCTGAAATTTCTGGAAGTAATTTTCGTAGTTCTGCTTCAGAAAGAAAGCGTATTGGGCTACCAAATCCATTTGGGGAAGCCGTGCGGACTTGTAGGATCGCAGGTCCAACTCTTTGGCTAGAACATTCGACTGCATTTGCTTTAGCTCGCGATTGTTTTCGAGTGCTTTGTCGGCGGCCTCAGATTCCGAAGCCGGCGGGTTCAGGTCTGGCGTAACGGCATCCACCGGCTTCACGCGATCAGTTGCGGGATAGCCGAGGACAATGGCGAGCATCATCTCGTAATAGTCGGCATCGAGATGTGCGGCATCTAGGCGCTGCTGAGAGATAGCGAGATTAACGGTTGCGCGTTTAGATTCGAGCGGCAGTTCGGTTCCTTCACTTACGGCGGCGTCCATAGCTTCGGAGACTTTGTGCAAGCTGGGTAGCTGACTCGCGAGCGTTGTGGCTTCGTGTTCCGATTGGCTCGCGTTCAGGAACAGATCCGCGGCCTGGAAGGCAACCTCTTCGCCTTTGGCTTGCGCCCCGTATTGCGAGCCTCGCGCGTGTTCCCGGGCAGCCGCGAGTTTGTAGCTATCGGGCCGATTGAAAAGGGCCATGTCGGTTCGCATTTGGAAAAGACTGGGCGCGTTTCCTTCAATGCTGTTCGGATAGCCGTACGTATACGCCAAGCCGCTGCCGCCGTAGATTTTGGGCCGGAACGGATTTTGGGCGATCCGGATATCTTCCTGCGATCGCTGCTGGTCGAGGCGAGCGAGGGCGACGTCGGGATTCAGGCGAGAAGCGAGATCGAGCGCCTGCTTTAGAGTGAGCGGATGCACTTCCGCGAGGGAGGGCGCGACGAGAACTAGTAACGCGGCCGATAGTCTCAGGGTGAGCACTAACTTATGCTAACTTGCCTTGCGCGAAAGACGAGATAAACATGAATTGATAAACATGAATTGGCGCATCAGGCGGCTTTCGCTGTTTTGTAATTGACGAAATCCTGGATGGCAGTTTCGAGAAACGGCTTAATGTCATTGAAGGGGATCGCGGTATGGCCGGGAAATTTCGCTTCCAGCGTCCCTTTGATGTTGGCGTCGAGTTCCGTCAGGGCGGCTTTCGAGTTGAGAAGGCGAACTTTGGCCTGATGGAGTTCCTGGCGGCGGGTTTCGTCGGCCTGTTTGCTAACTTCGATGGCTTCCTGCGCGG
>JALYVD010000234.1 GCA_030853405.1 Acidobacteriota bacterium
TCAAGGTCCAGACAGCTGTATCGATGCCGTCGGTACCGAAGCCCATGTGGGCGGAAGTTTCGATTCCGTCCTCGATCGGGCGAAAGAGGCGACCATGCTTGGCACGGACCGTCCGCACGTCCTGCGCGAAGCGATTATTTGCTGCCGAAAAGGCGGGACGCTTTCGGTTCCCGGCGTATACATCGGTTTTCTGGACAAGATTCCGTTCGGCGCGCTGATGAACAAGGGGCTGACCGTTAAGACCGGTCAGACGCACGTGCAGCGCTATCTTCCGCTACTCCTGGCCAAGATCGAGTCTGGAGAGATCGACCCCTCGTTTGTCATCACTCACACCGTCAAGCTGGAAGACGCGCCAAAAATGTACAAGACCTTCCGCGACAAGGAAGACGGTTGCATCAAGGTGGTTTTGAAACCGCAAGCGGCCTAGATAGTGACTGGACTGGCTCGCCTGCAGTTGCCCCAACCCGCAGCGGTGCGAAACTAAGTTTACGAACAATGGCAAATCACCGTTACGGTTTGATTATGGCTGGCGGGCGCGGCACTCGATTTTGGCCGCGAAGCCGCAAAAAGAACGCGAAGCAGGTGCTGAAATTTTTCGGCGAGCGCACGCTGATCCAACAAACCGTTGACCGGTTGAAGGGCGTGATACCGCCCGAGAACATTTGGGTGCTGACCAACGAGGCACTACAGCGGGAAATTCGGCGACAACTGCCGGAAGTACCGAAGCAACAAATTGTGGCGGAGCCTTCGCAGCGCAACACGGCTCCTTGTATCGCGCTGGCCGCGCAGATCCTCGCGGAGCTCGATCCCGAAGCCGTAATGGGCGTTTTCCCGGCCGATCATCTGATCTTGAAAGAAGCGAAGTTCCGCAACTTCGTAAAGGCCGCTTTCCGCGCTGCGGAAACGAACAGCGTTGTCGTGCTGGGAATTCAGCCGAGGTGGGCGGAAACGGGGTACGGCTACATTGAGTTTCCGAAAAACGTCAAGCCGGGCGAAACGGCCACGGTTCCGGTTGCTAGTTTTCGCGAGAAACCGGATGAGCGCACGGCCAAGCGCTTCGTCGAACGTGGGAATTTCTTTTGGAATGCTGGAATGTTTTTCTGGCGGACTTCGGTGGTGTTGAGTTTGATGAGAAATCATCAGCCGAAGACGGCGACTCTACTGGCGGGCCTGCCGGCATTCAAGAGCAAGCAATTTGCGACAAGTCTAGCCGAGACGTATTCTTTGTGCGACAACATCTCGGTTGATTACGCGATCATCGAGAAGGCCAAAGAAGTTGTGGGCATTGCGCTGGACGATATCGGGTGGAACGATGTCGGAAGTTGGGAAGCTGTTTACGATCTTGCGAAAAAAGACGCAAACGGGAATGCATCGCTCGGCGAGCTGGTCGTCGAAGGCAGCCGGGGCAACTATGTCGATGCAAGCAAGACTGTAGCTCTGGTGGGGGTCGATAATCTGATCATTGTCGATACGCCGGATGCGCTGTTGGTGGCCAGCCGGAACAAGGCTCAAGATGTCAGCAAGCTGGTAAAGACGCTGGATGCGCGGCAGCGGGAAGAACTGCTTTAATCCACATTTTGATCTTAGAAACGTTGCGGACCGAGTAAGACCCAGGATCGCAGGGGCCGCCTATGCTTCAGGGGGCTTCGCGTTCCGCATCACTTTTTTCAAAGCGACGATTGCCCGGTCCACGTCTTGTTCCGTCAAAATATACGGCGGTAAAAAACGGATCACGTTGCCGTGCGTGACGTTGAACAGCAGTCCTTCTTTTATGCCTTCCGTAACGAAATGCGTGCACGGAAATTCCGTTTCGACGCCGATCATCAGGCCGGGGCCCCGCACTTCTTTGATGAAAGAGAACTCCTGCATCAGTTCCGTCAGCTTCATGCGGAAATAGCCACCGACGCTGTTGATACAGGGAAGCAGTTCTTCCATGATGTCGAAAAATTCGAGCGCAATGCGGCAGGCAAGCGGACCGCCGCCGTAAGTGGAGCCGTGCATTCCGGGCTTAATGGCGGAACCGGCTTTCTCATTCGCAATGATCACTCCCAATGGAATGCCGCAGGCCATCGGCTTGGCCGCAATCACAATGTCGGGAAGCAGAACCGGGTCGAGTAACTGATACGCGAAATAGACACCAGGACGGCCCACTCCGCACTGAATCTCATCGAAAACGAGCAGAGCGTCGTACTTGTCGGCCAACTCTCGCGCTTTACGAGCGAAAGCTTCGGAGATGGGCAGAATTCCGCCTTCTCCTTGAATGAATTCAAGAACGATGCCGGCCGTGTTCGCGGTGACGGCAGCCTCCAGAGCCTGAATGTCGTTGCGCGAAACGAAGCGTGCGCCAGGAAGCAAAGGTTCGAAATCTTTGCGGTACTTTGGTTGCCCGGTGATCGAAAGAGCGCCCAAGGTGCGGCCATGAAACGAATTCTCAAGGGACACGACTTCAGGCTTGTTCGCGCTAATCGCATTACCGTGCGCGCGAATCATCTTCAACGCGCCCTCCATGGCTTCGGTTCCCGAGTTGCAGAAGAAGCTGCGCTGCAATCCGCTGAGCTTTGCCAGACGCTCCG
Source organism: Acidobacteriota bacterium (assembly GCA_030853405.1). Taxonomy (GTDB): domain Bacteria; phylum Acidobacteriota; class Terriglobia; order Bryobacterales; family Bryobacteraceae; genus Bog-105. The sequence goes on from JALYVD010000234.1 coordinate 2,574, forward strand.
CCAATTTGCCCTGATACTCGTGGTAATAAAGATTGGACGTGTGCAGAAGCAATCCGGCCTGCTGGCGGATCACCTTAGTAATTCGAGGATGCGCATAACCCAAAGAATTCACGCCAATGCCGCTGATGAGGTCTAGATAGCGGTTGCCTTCGAGATCGTAAAGATAGCAGCCCTTCCCTCTGTGAAGCGCAAGCGGATAGCGGGAGTAGTTCTGAACCAGGTACTCGCGCTCGAGACCCATGATTTCTTCGAGCGACATAGTGGGCGTGGACACCTCCGGCTCGGGAGGCAAAGTTGCGGCCATAATTTACATCATACGGAGTGCGCGGACTATTTCTTCTTCTCGCCCATGATGTACTCAAATTTCACGAGCCCGTTGCGATAGTCGAGCGTCAGGTGAAAAAGCGAGAGCACGGGGATTCCGAGGATTCCCGACATGCGGAATTCCTCGTGATCGGGCCGGTTATTAAGATCGAAGGCGATCAGCCCGAGATTCTCCTGCTGATAATGGGAGAACTGCAAAACTGCTTTATCCGCTTCGAACACGTTCTTCACCTCGCCCGAGATGCCGTGAATATGCATTCGGGAGTTCCCGTAGATTTTGGTGGAAAGGCGCGCAAACGTGGAATCGACGTTTGAAACACTCGCGCCCGTGTCGAGCAGGAAGAGTCCGGAGGTTTTGCCGTTCAACTTCGTCTGAATAAACAAATGATTGCCGGCGCGGAATACCGGCGTGAAGTCCTTTTCTTCAAGCGGGATGACACGATCGTAGCCTTGTGGATTCGGAGTGCGCGGCGGTTGAGGCGTGAGATGAAGCTGGTGTCTCTGGAAATCGATGTAGATGAGGAAGGCGGAAAAGAAGTCGGCTCCGATCAGCCCGTCGGCATCCCCCGCCACATTGTGCTTGCCCTCGGTAGCACGCATCAGGCAGTTCTTATATTTGAGGCCGCCAATTTGGCAGGTCTCCGAGAGCGCGGCGAAGGCGCTTCTTTTCCCATCGTCACCGATACCCCATGTCTGGACGGACCCGAGGTGATTCAGACCCGCTTTGTCTACGGCGCGTTGGCTGATCAGTATCCCACTCGCTCCTGTATCAAGTAGCAGGCGGAGCGGCGGCCGGTCCTCGATTTTAAATTCCAGGCCTACGCCTTGCACATGCGTGGGATCGTGAACGATTGAGATCAGGTGCAGAGTTGTTTCACGCTCCTCGCCATCTAATTCAAAAATCTTCCGGCCGTTCAATTCGTGATTTACTTCCGAGTGAGTGGCTTGCGCCGCGTTCGCGTATTCGTAAAACCAGGGATGGGCGGCCATAAAGGGCGGAAAAAGCTCCCGGCTCTTTTCGGGGGTAAGATAAGTCAACCAAAGGCGTGTGATCAGCGCGTCATCGGGATCGATTTCATGCGCCCGCAAGAGGAGAAGCCGCGCCGTACGATAGAGAGAGGCTGCGCGATACACGCGAGAGAGGCCATAGTAGGCGCGCGGCGTTGTTTCCTTCAACTTCAGAGCGGCCTTGAAGAGAATTTGAGCTTCCGTCATATCGCCGAGATAGTAGGCGTATTCGCCTCTGGCCGCGGTCACCTCGGGAGAGTCCGGGAAGGCTTGAGCATCCGCTTGGGCGGCATCGGAAGCGTCGTCCACGCGGCCTTCATAAACCAGCGCGGATAGAAGATCTGCGTGAACGTTTGCATCTGCCGGAGCAGTTCCGGCGGCGGCTTGCAGGAGGGGAATTGCCTGCTTGTAGTTGCCTTCGCGCCAGGCGGGGAGTCCGTTATCGGTTTGCGAAAAGAGAACGCCTGGTAAAAGAGCAAGCAGGAACGCGATCGGCAGACGCATTTCGATTAGTGTCTCTCATTTCCGGCAATTCAGGGAATCGATGCAATTTTCGATCACTCGCTGCGATTCGAAATTCGTTAATTTCAGCAGACCGGCCGCAGCCATCTCAACAGCCCTTCGCGGCATTAATCCGATCAATTCGCTTTCCTCGATCTCAACCCCGCGCTCGGCGGCAAGCCGTTGGACTTCCGAGTACACGATATGTACCGGCGTCCGCTCAAAATCGGTGATGTTTGTCGATACCTGCACAAGTCCGCGCGATAAGAGCGGCAGTCCCAGCGCTTTTATTCCATAGAGTCCGCCATTACTCGCGCGTATGCGTTTGGCGATCGATTGCGCCAAATCGAGATCGGTTGATTTCAAGTTAATGTTGTAAGCGATGAGAATTTTCCGCGCGCCCACGATGACTGCGCCTGCCGTCGGATGGAGCGCAGGACCGCCGATATCGGGAGCTTTACTCGCGTCAAGCAGACAGGCTTCGCGAATCCCTTCAAACTGGCCGCGCCGTACATTTTCGAGCTTCACACGGTCGGGGCGAGTCGCAGCAGCCTCAAAGAAATAAACGGGAATGCGAAGCTCGTTCCAAATGCGAGCGCCGGCTATTCGCGCAAGGGCAACGCACTCTTCGAGCGTCACGTCTGACAGCGGCACGAAGGGCAGGACGTCCAAAGCGCCAAGACGGGGATGCACGCCCCGGTGATCGTTCAGGTTTATGAGTTCGGCGGATTTGGCGACGGCGCGAACGGCGGCTTCAACGACGGCGGACGGTGGGGCGGCAAACGTGAAAACACTGCGATTGTGGTCGGGGTCGCTTGTGCGGTGAAGCAACAGCGTTCCCGGAACTTCCGTAATAGCGCGTTCAACGCCGTCGATGACGGAGAAATCCCGTCCCTCAGACACGTTGGGTACGCACTCGGCCAGAGCTTGGTTCATGCGCACCTATTTTCCAACGGCTGCGATTCAAAACTAAAACACCGTCGCGAAATACCATCCCCACATGATTAATTCCGAACTGGCGGGGGATCTCGCGGTAGTCGGGAAGCGTGAGGACAAGAATGTCGGCGCGTTTGCCTTTCTCGATCGTCCCCGCCGTTTCGCCGCATCCGACTGCGTACGCGGCGTTGACGGTAGCCGCCGAGATCGCCTCTTCCATGGTGAGTTGCTCTTGTATGACGGCGAGAGACACGGCCATTTGCATACTGAATCCGGGCGCCTCCTCGGCATCGTAACCCGATGACAACGCGATAGCGGCGCCGGCATCTACGGCGTGGCGCGCCCCTAAACCGCCAGATCTGCCTAATGCATATCCGGGCGAAAATACGGCGGCGCTTTCAGAGTGCGCAAGAGCTTCCGCCTCGCCTCTCGTGAGCGAAGACGAACAGGAGACGGCCCGCGGGTTTACCCGGGAAAGCACATTCCGCAGAGCCTCCGAAGTACCCCCGGTCCAATTCAACTTGATCTCCACGCGAGCGTCGTGGGCCGCCTCAAGCAACTCCTTGCTGACAACTTCTTCTTTACCGAGAGTGATTTCGATGGAGTGGGCAAGACCGCGGCGGGAGAGCCGGGCGAGGGTGTCCTTGAAATCCGCCGTCTCGTTGCCAGCTGCGGGGACGTGGGCCAGACGCCATGTTCGAATCATCCCCACGGGGTTGTTGCCGATTTTCGCAAGGCGGCGTAGAACGGACAGATCGGAGTGAAAGTCCAGAGCCGCGGCCGTTCCCTTCACCTCGGCATTCAAGGTGCCATGATGCATACACGAACGCAGCAGTTCAAGACTTTCGTCGTAAAGTTGCCCGAGCTTCTTGGGCTTGCCTCCGGCAACCTCCGCACCGGGCGTCCGCAGGCTAATCTTTAAGCCGGCATCGACAAACCCCGGCATGACCACGCTGCCGTGAACGTCAATATCAAGAGCATCCCGCGCCTCTTTCAGGTTCTCCAGACGCCGGGTACTACCCACTTCAGCTACAATTCCATCCTTGATCAGAACAGCGCCGTCCTGAACCATTCCTAAATTCTGCAGGGCCGAGCCGCGCCGCGCACCACTTAGCCCGTGCAAAGTTAACAGTTGCCGGGCACCTCGAAGCAAGGTAAATTGTGCCAATTGTGTGCAAGATTGTGTGCAAAACCTGTGGAAACCAATCCGCAAGATACTAGTACTATACAGGAGTTTTGATTCGTGAGGGTAACCCGTCCATGCTCTCCAGCGTCCGGCTTTAAGGCCCGGAATCGGGTATTATTGAAGGCATGGCAACGGTTCACATGTCGGATCATGAGGTTTCGGCCAACTTCGGCAGCGTCTTGGAGAACCTCCGTAGAGGCGTCGAGGTTGTCGTCGAACAGGATCATCATCCGGTTGCGGTGATTAAGCCGTCGAAACCCGCAGGCCGCATGATTTCGGAATGTATCGCTGTGGCGAAGGCGAGAGGCTCCACAGTGACGCTCGATGACGGTTTCGCAAAAGACATCGAGGAAGGTATTGCGAGCCACAGTGAGCCGTGGAATCCACCCGCCTGGGAGTAATCCTCGATTCCAGTATTGTAATCGAGGCCGAACGCCAGCATCTCAATGTGGCCCAGTTTCTCGGGCTAGTCGGACAAAAAATCGGCGAACGCGAGGTCGCCCTGTGTTCCGTTACCGTGGCCGAACTCGCCCACGGGATCTATCGAGCGGATACAGCAGAACGCCGTGAGCGCCGCCGAACCTTCCTTGATGAACTGAAGGCGGCGGTGCCCGTCTATCCAGTAACCGATGTTACGGCTGAGGTTGCAGGTAAGCTCAGCGCGGAATCATCCATGCGGGGCGTGATTATTCCGTTCGACGATCTCTTAATCGGCTGTTGTGCGCTTGAGCGCGGCTATGTCATCGCCACTCGCAATCTGCGGCACTTCCAGAAAATCCCCGGTCTCAACACAGTCAGATTCTGAGCAAGTCTTTCCTCCCTCACCGCCAGAAATCCAAAACAGAACAAATCGAATACAGATTGAGATCGGGGCCGCCCTTCGATTTCTAAACCATGTAAAAGAGCACTCAGTAACGCGAATGGTTATTGCGCGGCGGGCGAGGCTCCGGGAATATCGAGCAACTCCACCTGAAATATGAGCGTTGAACCGGGCGGGATGCCGCTCTGTCCCCGGTCTCCGTATGCAAGATCGGCAGGGCAGACCAATTCGGCTTTGCCGCCGACCTTCATGCGTTGAAGTCCTTCCGTCCAGCAGCGAATGACGCCGTTCAGAGCAAATTGCGCAGGTTCGTTGCGCGAATAAGAACTATCGAACTCCGTCCCATTTATCAGCGTGCCGCGATAGTTCACCTTTACCGTATCCGTAGCTTTCGGCGAGGGTCCGGTTCCCACGCGCAGATCGCGATAGACAAGACCGGAATCTGTTTTGACGGCTCCCGGTTCGGCTGCGGCCTTATCCAGATAGGCTTGCGATTCAGCTTTCGCACGGGCGGCGACGCGCGCTCCACGGGACTGGGCGAGCCCTTCGATTTTTGGCCCCCATGTGTTGATGTCCTCGGCAGGTTTGCCAGCCTGCGCATCGGAGAGAGCGCGCTTGACAACAGCTAGTTCCTCGGGCGACAAATCGAACTGTCCAAGCGAGCGGTAGATCGAAAGTCCGAGAGCGTAGATGGTCTTTTGTTCGTCCGTGGTGATGTCGGGTTGCACTGTGGCCTTTGGCTTCGCTGCGGTCGCTCTTGACGAAGTGACTGGTCTCGGCTTAGCAGCCTGAGGTTTTGGTTGAGGAGTCTGCGCCATCACGACGGCCGACGCAAGAATCAAGAGAACGCGCATTCGCTTAGGCTAGCATCCGTTCCGCCCGTATAAAACATTTGGATGCGCCGCATAGAAATTTGCACATTGGTATGTTCCCTTCGAATTGTTAGCTTGGAGGATTAGTAATCCAAGTTAGATCCGCATGAAACAGATATCCAAGTGGATGCTCGTCTTTTCAGTCGTTTTCTCCGCGAATACGGCGTTCGCGCAAACCGTGGAGCAGAAATTGACTGCGTTGGAAGCTGCCGCTAAGTCGGCCCAGTCGGCGGGCGACAATGCCTGGATGCTCACCAGCGCGGCACTGGTGCTGATGATGACCGGACCAGGATTGGCGCTCTTTTATGGCGGCCTTGTCCGCAGCAAGAATGTGCTCAGCACCATGATGCATAGTTTCTCGCTAATGGCTATCGTAACCGTACTGTGGGCGCTCTATGGCTACAGTCTGGCGTTTGCGGAGGGTAACCCTTTCATTGGCGGATTCCAGTATGCGTTTTTGCGAGGCGTGGGCGCGGCGCCCAATGCGGACTACGGTCCAACCGTTCCGCACGAAACGTACATGATCTATCAGCTGATGTTCGCCATCATCACGCCCGCGCTGATCTCAGGAGCCTTCGCCGAGCGCATTAAGTTCAGCGCGATGGTGGTGTTCACGTGCGCTTGGACGACCATCGTATATTTGCCCATGGCGCACATGGTGTGGGGCAAAGGCGGTTTCTTGAACACGTACCTGGGCGGCAGAGTCCCCACACTAGACTTTGCGGGTGGAACAGTTGTACACATCACTTCCGGAGTAAGCGCTCTGGTTTGCGCGCTCTATTTAGGAAAACGCATTGGCTACCCAAGGGAGCCGATGAAGCCGCACAACCTTGTGCTCAGTGTGATTGGGGCGTGTCTTTTATGGGTGGGCTGGTTCGGGTTTAATGCGGGAAGCGCGGTAAACGCTTCGGGCCTCGCAACCAGCGCCTTCGTGGCAACCCACTTCGGAGCCGCGGCCGCCGCGCTAGGCTGGATGTTCGCGGAATGGTTTAAGCACGGAAAGGCAAGCATCCTCGGCGGCATCTCGGGCGCAGTGGCGGGGTTGGTTGCGATCACGCCCGCTTCCGGTTTTGTGCAACCCTTTCCGGCGCTCCTGATTGGCTTGCTTGCCGGAATTTTCTGTTTCTTTATGGTCACCGCCGTGAAGAGTAAGTTCGGCTACGACGACACTCTGGACGCTTTTGGTGTACACGGCGCGGGCGGGACTTTGGGGGCGCTTCTCACCGGAGTTTTCGCGACGAATCTGATCAACAACGGTTTAACGGATAAGGCCGGCAAGCCGCTGCCGCTCGGTTTGATCGATGGCCACCCCGGGCAGGTCCTGAACCAGGCGGTTGGGGTGGCGATTGCCTTCGGTCTGGCGATCGTGGGCACTCTTCTGATCTTGAAGATCGTCGATATGACGATTGGCGTGCGGGCCTTGCAAGAAGACGAGATTCAAGGCCTCGATCTGAGTATGCACGGCGAGGAAGGATACAACCTGGACACCTAGTAGCCTAACCACTTGCTCACGCGGAGGTTTGTAAACTCAGCGCAACAGAACCACGGCCGTGAGGAAGCGGTTTATGCGAATGGTGAATAGATAGGATTGAGCCATGAAGAAGATCGAAGCAGTGATTCAGCCCCATAAACTCGATGAAGTTAAGGAAGCACTGAAGAGCATCAGCATCGACGGCATTACGATCACCGAAGTGCGTGGACACGGGCGGCAGAAGGGACACAAAGAGGT
>JALYVD010000246.1 GCA_030853405.1 Acidobacteriota bacterium
GCAGCACTACCCGAACCTGCTGCATGCCGCCGCTCAACAGTTCTCTCAACTCCTTCTGATCCTTCGGGGTGACTTTGATACTCAAGGCTGGGCGAGCCATGCCTTAAGTGTGCGACCGAACATTTCCTATTGCAATTGTTTTATTAGAATCTTTTCAGACGGTCAGAGACCTAGCTGAGCCGCTTCTTCGCCCCGAAACCGGCAATCGCTAGCACGCCGAAAATCATCAGGCCGATGGACGCAGGTTCAGGGACAGGAGCGAGGCTGTTGACGACAGCGTCGGCGATCAGGGCGTGGCCTGCCGTCGTTGGATGGAGACCATCCCAGGAGAGGTAACCCGCATCGGTTGCGAGAGGAAGACCCTGTGCGGCATCCGTGACATTGGAAAATCCATAACCGCCAGGATTGCCGATAATTGCAGCGAAGAGGCTTTCTATGTTCACTCCGGTCACGTCGATGCCCTTCCCCTGCAAAGCGGCGAGATCGACAGACCACTGAGTGTCGAACGACATGGACGCGGCATTGAGAACAGCTTGCATGGGTTTGCCTCGCGGAGTGTCGCCGAGCAATGGAAGGTTCAACCAGACGAAGTTTTTCGCGCCTTCCGCGGCGAGAGTCGAAATGTAGCTTTCCATGTTGTTGGCCGCCGCGGTGGGACTGTGGCCGTCCAAGATGTCGTTAGCGCCGCCCCAGAGCGCATACAAAGCCGTGGAAGGCGCGCCGGTCGGATGCCCGATGGAGAACAAAGCGAGTTGGTTTCCGATATCCTGCGGGTTTGAGTTCCCAGTTTGCGCGGAAGCCACGGCGTAATTTGTTCCCCCCGCCAGAAAGGGTTGCGGATCGGAAACACCGAGTTTCCCTGCCAGTTGATCGACCCAAAGGCCGCTTGGGCCCGCCGCTTTGGGAGTGGTGTTCGGGCCGTCTGAGAAATACTGGGTTGTCAGGTTCGTGCCGGCAAATGTGTAGCTGCCATAGTTCGAGCCGGGGAATGCCCCGGCGGACGCGATGTAAGCATTGCCGTTATCGGACAAGCTGTCGCCGAACACATACAAGCCGGTAAAAGACGAAGCAAAGGCCGCGTAAAGCGGCGAGAACAGGATTAAGCCTGTGACTGCAAATAACTTCACGCGCATGGTTTGAACGTATCACGAAGGCGCCGTCCGAGTAAGTACCAGATAGTTTTAGCCATGGCGATTTACCAGGAAATCGGCTGTCGAATGAAAAAAAGATTCGAGCACGGCGGCCGGTTCGGGCGGCAGACCGGCTTCGAGCAAGGCAGCCGTCATCAATTCGATCCAGCGATCGCGAGCCCGTCGATCTACAGCAAATGGGGCGTGGCGCATGCGAAGACGCGGATGCCCACGCTGGTCAATGTACGTAGCGGGGCCTCCGAACCTATAAATCAGGAATCCCCGGAGGCGCTCTTCTGCCCCGGCGAGATCACGGCCGAGATACATTGGCCCGAGAATATCGTCAGCCGGAACGCGGCGGTAAAAGGCAGCGACGAGTCTCTGGAAACCGTCGGCGCCGATCGCGGCATAGACTTCTTGCTCCTCCATCAACGTGATGCTAGCATCGCGCACGGCGAGCCTAGTTTGGATCGCTGGTAATCGGAGGAGGTGTTTCGGCAGGGATTTCTGGAGGCGGGGAAGCCGCCAGGGGATCTGGCGTCTCGGAGGAAGAATTCGTGGCGGAAAGAGGTACGGTAGCGGCCGTGCTGCCGTCGTGTTTCGGACCGAGCCCCAGGCCGGTCAGCGTAAGCGCGCTTATCTTACCGTCGCCTTCCAGTTTCTGATCGGTTTGAAAACGCTTAAGCGCGTCGACAGAATCGTCGTTCCATTGACCGTCGACGGCGCCCTTGAAGTAGCCGCGATCAGCCAAAGCCTGCTGAATTTGTGTGTAGCGTTGGACGTCGGGGTGAAGCTGGTAACTCGGCGCAGGCGCGGGATGACGACGACTTTTGGTATGCGCGTGGGCCGAACGAGCGCCGACTGAGTGCGAGCCAGATTTGGCGACCGTCTTTTTAGAGTAAGCGGTTTTGGATTGAACCGGTGCGGCAATGAGTGCCGTCGCGAACAGCGATAATGCAAGCGC
>JALYVD010000265.1 GCA_030853405.1 Acidobacteriota bacterium
CGGCAGCGCTTCCGCCCGCAGTTCATGCGACATCTTAAGCGCGGCTACAAGTGTTTCGGAAGGTGATTCAGCGCCTTTCGTGGGTGCGGCCGTTTTGACGGTATCCGGGTGCAAATTCGCCTCAAGATAAGTCAGCATGTCGCTCGCTGTGGACCGGATAGCGCCGGCGCCGGCAAGCGCATCCAGTTTCCACGCGTGGGCGGGCTGATGCGTTCCGCTATGGCCCTGCGCGAACCTCTTCTCTTGTTCCGGAGAAAGCGCGACTGCCGTATCATTTAACTCGAGCGGTCCCGTCACTTCCGATCGCAGCAGTGTCGGATAGGACGTTCCTGCGCGGTCTGCCAGCGCTTGTCCCAGCAGACCCAATCCCAGGTTGCTGTAGTTGAATCCTGTATCGGTGGGTTTCGCAACGCCATATTTTTTCAGGAATTCATATAGATCCGCGGGTCCGTAGTCCGCGTAAGGGTCCTGCGGGTCGGCGGGGTGAAAGTTATCCGGCATACGAGGCAGCCCTGAATGCTGTGTGGCTAAATCTACCAATGTGATCTCTGCGCCCGCGGGTTTTCCAACGGTTCCGGGAGGTAGTAATTCGCGTACCGGCTCATCCAGCTTCACCTTGTTCTGGAGCGCCATCTGAGCCAACATTAATCCGGTGAACGTCTTCGTGATGGAACCGATCTCGAAGATGGAATCTTCCTTCACCGGGCCATAAACAAGAATGCGGCGCGTTCCATGTTGAACGACTCCGATCGCGAGGCCCCCGCCGGTGCTGGGCGCAAGGGGACCTTCGTGTAGCGCCGCCGCCAGATCCTTATCAAGAACGCCCTTCAATTCCGCTGCGGGAACAGCTGGCAACGCATCTTCGTACTTCGGCGGTTCCGGCGGCTTAACGTTAAGAGCCGCTGTTTGCCGCGTGAAATTCAACGGCAAGCCCTTGCCTTGCGACCAGGTTCCGTTCAGTTCATTTCCACTGTCCGCCAGTGTTCCGGACCAGTGTCCCCGCACCAAAGGAACTTCAAGTGAAAAGTTCTTCCCGGCGAATTGCACATTGTCACAAGGCAGACCCATCGCCTGCTGATCAAGGCTGTCCAGCGAACAAGACTCTTTTCCTGCCCGATCGCTTTTTACTTCGAGCTGTACGCGTAACTTGGGGCCGCCGGTCCCGAGCGTTCCTAACCAGATGCCATCCACAGGCGATGGTTTTTCGGCTGCGATGAATGGCTCGTCGCGGCGAAATACTAGCGGAATCTCCTGGCCTTGCGACCACTTTCCGCTCAATGTTGATCCATCGTCGGAAATGGCGCCGCGCCACTTTCCACCTACGCTCGGCACTTCGAAAGAGAGTTCCTTGTCTTCGATATCAATCTTGGCGCAGGAGAGTCCGAGGGCCCCCTGATCCACGCTGTCCAAGGTGGCGGCTTCGACCCTTCCGCTGCCACCCGGCTTCAGGTGGAGTTTGACATGCAGCGGCCCGAGCATGCCCGAATAATCGCCGCCGATTTGGGATGGTTGAGCTGCACCACTCACCAAACACATCAGTCCGAGCACCCCTGGGAGCACCCAGCGTAAGTGAAACATGAAAGCACCTCTTCGGTCGTTCCGTTCAGTTCCTCGTCCAATTCTAAACTTGCATCCAGAGCATCCATTCGCCGTTCCTAATTGCGGAGCAGCCGTAGATTCAAACGGACGGCGAGAGCGGCCAAGACCAGTAAAGCCGCAGCTTCCACTGCAACAAAGATTGTGTTTTCGGGATGAGCTTGTCCGAATCCAACAGACCAGATGAGTGACCCGGGCAAAAATGATCAATAGTCTAGGCCAGAACCACGTTCCGCGATGGAAGTCCCGTTGGGGTGCCGGTTCGGCAAAGTCGGTCGCCTGAGGAGCCTGGGCCGTCAGAGCCTGATGAAACACAAGATGAGCAAGCAGAGATGCAAGAAAGGACTTCATAATAAGACCGTCACCTCCGGCAGCCAACTGTCTGGCATCTTCCCTAGATCGTTCCAGCAATATCGGCCCAATGATGTGGCCCTTATAGCAGAGCGGTCCGCCACTTCCACGATTGTCATTATCCCGCCGCTGTTCGCCTCGTCCCACACCGCAAGCCGTGGACATGACGTTCGCCAGGCTTCAATCACTTCGTCGTAAGTTCTTTGGCGACTCCTCAGCCATTCGGTGAATCGACGATCAAAAGATTTTAGCACCGATCTACCGCGTTCATGCATGTCCTGCTTTTGCAACCAGATCGTGACAAGCGTCGTGAGCTCCTTGTTCGTCGCCGACATTCAATGGAAGAGTGGTTCAACGGTCCGAGTGCACGGACTCTTGCCGAAGAGCGAAAGCGAGCGGGGATGCGTAACGCGGATTGTTGGCCAGGAGTCCAAACTGGATCGCTGAAGCGCGCGAAGGCTTTAGCACTCCGGCTCGTGTTCCAGATAACGCGAGTGTTGGCTTCTCGCTTCTCGAAGAAAATAGAGGACGTGAAGGGGACTTCTCGGTCCTAATCCCGGATTGGCGATTCTCAGCAAACCCGACTTCACGAAAAATGACACAGCGAGTTTGCCGCCGTCTTGGACGAGAGCTGTAGTGCCCGATGGAAGTGCGTTTCGCAGTTGCGTTCGCATCAACGGTGATAACACGCACATGCGGATCCAAACACCACGTAACGGAATCCGCGATGCAGTACGACAGGCCGAACCAGCGTTCATTCGAATTCTGCAGTGGTCCACAGATTTACCGTCTTTGAGCAACCTGAGTTGTTAGCTTTGAGTAGATCACCACTGGAGCAATGTTATGTCGTTTTCCGAATTAGCCACCATTGCCGCTACGTTGTTGGCCTCGCTTGGAGGCGGCGGCGCAATTGTGATCGCCATGTCCAATTGGTTGGGTAAGGTATGGGCGGAGCGGCTCATGCAAAAAGAAAAGGCGAAGCACGATCATGAACTCGAGGAGTTCAAAGCGAAGGCTCTCCGAAGACTAGAGGAGGAGAAGGCACACTACGAGCAGGAACTGGAGAATTTCAAGGCACATCTAGTGTGCTGAGTTAGAAATTCGTTCACAAAGCCTTTGGATTTTGCCGAGGATAAGATCGGCATCCGCAGTCCAGACGAAAGGCTTCGGATGCTCGTTACTATATTCCAGATAGTCTTGGATG
>JALYVD010000314.1 GCA_030853405.1 Acidobacteriota bacterium
CACTGCGAATGCAAGATTGTCCCGGAGACCACCGCCGAGCGCCAGGGGCAAGTCAATGATCTCTTTCGTGTTCATGACTTTACCTAAATCGCTCCTTTCAGTCTGCAGAAGCGGCGCGTCGCTAGTGACTTCAACGCTTTGCTGGACAGTGCCAACCTGCAGTTTGAAATCGACGACAGCCACGGAGGCGACTTCTACTCTTACGCCAGACTGCTGTACCTGGCCGAAACCCTGTTGCTCGGCATTGACCGAGTAATTGCCAACCGGCAGATAGGGAACACTGTACCGGCCGTCGGAAGCGGATACCGTGTTCTGCTCGAGACCCGTCGCCAAATTCTTTATTGAGATCTTCGCTCCCGCTACGGATCCCCCTGAATTATCAGTGACGGTACCCGTGATAGTACCGCGATCCTGCGCCCAGCAAAGCATGGCGGCGCAGATAGTCAAAAAGGCAATTTTGGGACAACGCAGCATGGATGGACCCTCCTCGGATCTGCGACGACTTATAGTGGGTTGATTATATAGTGCTTGCAAATCAGAATACAAGAATTTACTGCGAGAGTTTCCTCAGATTTTCGGAGCATCCTCTGCGCGTGCCTCGCAAAATGCCATTCACCCTCCACTGCTTTGCAACCGCATGGAACCAGGTTTAAGTTCAACTAACAGGATGCCGCCCAGAATCAGCGCGCCTCCCGCAACGGAGGAAACCGTCAGAGCCTCACCGCCCACAAGAACCGCCGTCGCCAGAGCAAACACCGGTTCCAGCGCGAGTATGACCGCGGTTCTCGTCGGTGTCGTGTATTGTTGTGCCCAGCTCTGCAGCGTGAACGCCAGTGCAGTAGCGAATAAACCCGTTACCAAAATTGCCACAAAAACCCTGCCACTCCAAATGACAGCCGGGTGTTCAATCGGCAATGACAAAGTGGAAAGCACACAAGCGCAGACGATCTGCCCCAGCGCGACCGCCTCAAACCGCTCCCGTTGTGAGAAGTATCCGAGCAGCAACAGATGAATCGCGAAAGCAACGGCGCAGGCTGCTGTTAACAGATCTCCCACATTGAACTGCGATCCCCCGTGCAACGATGGAAGCGTCAGTAGTGTCATGCCAATCGCGGCGATTCCTACGCCGCCCAACTCGGGAGCTTTCGGCCATCTACGGTAGGCCGCCGCGGCAATCAGCGGAACCAGCACAATATACAAGCCGGTGATGAAACCCGAATTTCCCGCCGTCGTGTACCTTAATCCGAACGTTTGTAGCAGGAACCCAAGCCACAGAAAAATTCCTGCAACGAAGCCACCTCGCAGACCTCGCCAAACCGCGGTCGCTCCAGCTCTTCGAAGAGCCGGAAGCAGAATGACAAACAGGCACAAGCTCGCAACCGCGAAGCGCAGCGCCAGGAAGTACATCGTCGAGATATCGCCGAGCACATCTTTGACGACTACAAAGGTGCTTCCCCACAACAGCGCGACTAGTGCAAGGAGGAGATCGGCTCTCCAGCGGGCCGGCGGCTTACTCAAAACGATGAAGTATCGGCGCCTGATTGGCTGCGCTTCCGGTCGAACAGAGCCGCCAAGAGGAGCAGTACCCGCCGCAGTCCGGTTTCGCGGCGATCCGGTTGATACCATTCGCCGCTCGTATGTGCGCCGCCGCCTTGTCCTCCCGCGCCTATCGAGATGGCGGGCAGTCCCATCGAGAGCGGCACGTTCGCATCGGTCGAGGCGCAATCGACGCGCGAACGAATGTTCAAATAAGCATCCACCGCCTGAATCGTCTGAAGCAGAAATGAATCCTCAGGAAGCCTCCCGCCGGGACGTGCGCCGAGATCTCTGATCTTAGCCGTCAGACGCTTGGTTTTTACCGAACGATTTCCCTGTTCCAGGCTTCGTTCCACAATTCCGGTCAACAGGATCGACAGTTCATCCAGGACTGCCGGATCTTCGGACCGAATATCCAGCTTTGTCCGGGCGCTCGATGGAATGGCATTGATACTCGTGCCGCCTTCGATAATGCTGAAGTTGTATGCGCAAGGAATCCTGCGGTCGGCCCCGGCTCGATTGTCGGCTGCGCGAATGAAAGAAGAAATAACTTCGCTTAACGCGTGAACGGGATTCGGCGTGCCCTGATCGTTCCAGTTATGGCCGCCGGGGCCGGAGAACGTGACCTCGTAGCGGCGGCTTGCGAGCGCCTGTGCCGTGACGTGATCGATAGACGGCCCGTCTAGGATGATGAACGCTTCAATTGCCGACACCTCTTGCGAGTGCTGGCAAAGGTACCGCATCCCGCTAAGATTGCCCTCGCCCTCTTCCCCGACATTCGCCACGATCAGCAGGCAAGACGCAAGCTCATGTAGGTCCGATCTGCTGTCCAGTAATTTTGCCAGCACAAGCAGCGCAGCCAGACCAGAACCGTTGTCCGAAGTACCCGGCCCTACCAGACGCCCATCCGGAGCGAAATACACGTCCTCGGGCCTGCCCGGTGCGAAGACGGTATCGAGGTGGGCAGAGACCAGAAATGGCCTCGGACCGTTATCTTCTCCGAAGGTGGCAAGTACATTTCCGGCCCGGTCGATACTCGCGTTCCATCCGGACGATTCCAGTTGCACTCGAAACCATTCGGCGCGCTTCTGTTCGAAGAAGGTCGGAGCTGGAATCCTGCAAAGCTGTAGGTGCTGTTCGTTGATCCAGGTACGTTCACGTGCGAACCAACGCTGCGCTTCCATCAGACCAGCCGTGTCGGCGAGTTGGCCGATTCGACGGCTATCCGGAAAGTTGCGCGTGTTCGGAGGCGTCTTGGGTAAAGTTGCCAAACGTGTACCGCTATGTGGTAGTCTACCGTGATTGAAAAAACGAACCCAACAAATCAATTCGTTTGGTAAAACTGCCCTACTAAATTGAAAACACGGCAGTTCTATGACAATTGGGTTCGTTTCGCAAAATGCCGTCCGACCACCTACAATAGGAGTTCCCATGCGAATCGCCCTCGCCCAGATCAACAACACGATCGGCGATCTAGACGCAAACGCCGCTAAGATTCTGGACTTCGCTCGGCGCGCCGAACACGCCGGAGCCGATCTCGTCGCCTTTCCGGAGCTCGCGCTTACTGGCTATCCTCCCCGCGACTTGGTCGAAAAACGATCGTTCCTCGACCGCACTGCCGCCGCCCTGGAATCGATCGTTCGGGAATCCGCCGATCTCGACGTCGCCCTCGTCGTCGGCTACGTCGCACGCTCGCCTGAAAACGCCGCGATCAAGGCCCAGAACGCCGCAGCCGTGATTGACCATGGCCAAATTCTGCTGGACCAGCGCAAGGTCTTGCTGCCGACATACGATGTATTCGATGAAGCCCGCTACTTCCAGCCCGGTGATCGCCAGAGCGTGGTAACTGTTCGCGGCCAGCGAATCGCTCTCGCGATTTGCGAGGATTTTTGGAACGATAAGCAGTTTTGGGAACGCCGCCGCTATTCCCGAGACCCCATCGAAGAGATCGTTCGGCAGGGAGCCGATATCCTGCTTTCGATCAACGCCTCGCCCTGGAACATCGGCAAACGGGCCCAGCGCCGCGCCATCTTCGAAGCGCTTGCCAAACGATTCAATCTGCCTGTAGTCTATGTCCACATGGTGGGCGGCAACGATCAACTGGTCTTCGACGGTTCCAGCTTTGCTATGACCCGCGAAGGCCATCTCGCCGCGCTCGCCAAGTCTTTCGAAGAAGACCTCATCCTCTTCGACTCCGAGACGGGCGTCGGCGACAATCACGACGGCCATCTGACACTGGACGAGGCCGCCTTTGACGCGCTGGTCCTTGGTACGCGCGATTACATTCGCAAGTGCGGGTTCCGAAGCGTGCTGATCGGGTTGAGCGGAGGCATTGATTCCGCGCTTGTGGCGGCCATTGCCGTCGAAGCCGTGGGCAAGGAAAACGTTACCGGAATCGGTATGCCGGGTCCGTATTCTTCCGATCACAGCCTCACCGACGCCCGCTGTCTTGCTCACCATCTGGGTATTCGTTTCGAAATCGTTCCGATCAAGCTCGGGTACGAAGCTGTGCTCGAAACTCTCGAACCGCTGTTCATCGGCTTCAATTCGGACACAACCGAAGAGAATCTGCAGTCCCGCCTGCGAGGTCTCACCCTGATGGCACTGTCGAACAAGTTCGGTTCCCTCGTGCTAACCACCGGTAACAAAAGTGAAATCGCGGTCGGCTATTGCACGCTCTACGGCGATATGTGCGGCGGACTCGCTGTCATTAGCGATGTCCCAAAAACCATGGTCTACCGGCTCTCACGGATTGCGAACGCCCGTTACGAGCGCAGAGGTCTGCCGGGCCCCATACCCGAAAGCACCTTTACGAAACCGCCCTCGGCCGAGCTCCGTCCCGATCAGAAGGACACCGATAGCCTCCCCGATTACGAAACGCTCGATGCGATCCTGGCCGCCTACATAGAATGCTACGAGTCGGTCCCTGAAATCGCCGCGAAGGAAGATCTACCTGAGTCTCTGGTGCGCGACATCGTACGCAAAGTAGACCGTAACGAATACAAGCGCCAACAAGCCGCCCCCGGTCTGCGCATCACTCCGAAAGCTTTCGGTGTTGGCCGACGTTTCCCCATTGCCCATAGGTTCACTGAATGAAAAATACTGTCATCCGGCTCGTCCTCGCGCTCTCAACCATCGGAGCGGGAGGTTTTCTCGTTTTACACTCCCAGAATGCTCCGCCCGAAAGAGTCGGACCGCTTCCCGATGGCGGCTTTCTCTTGAACAGTGGATGGGCTATCCGTCCAGCGGGGCAACAGGTTCCGGTGGACACATTCCCGATGGCTACGGTTGTGTCCGAAAACGGTAAGTATCTTTTGGTTCTGAACGGCGGCTACAACCCGCCTTCGATCAGCGTCATCGACATCGCACAAAAGAAAGAAGTGGGCCGGACTCCCGTGCCAGACGGTTGGCTTGGCCTTCACTTCGCTCCAGGGACGAACCGCCTTTTCGTAGGCGGGGGCGGCCGCGCTACGGTCTACGAGTTCTCCCTCGATCCCGGCTCCGGCGCGCTCACTCGTACTCACGAATACGCTGCCGTTCCCGATCTCAATAACAGAGGCAGATCGTTCATCGGCGACGTAATCACCACGCCCGATGCGCACATTCTGTATGCCGCCAATCTTTACGGCGACAGCATCTCCGTCATCAACCTGCAATCGGGCCGCCTGATTGATCAATGGAAATGCGGTCGCCGTCCTTACCGGCTCCTCCTGACGCCCGGCGCACGCCAGTTGCTTGTTAGCAGTTGGGCCGACGCTTCGGTCTATCAATATGATCCAAATACCGGTAAAGAGATCGCCCGGACGCGCGTCGGCCCGCATCCGACCGACATGATCTGGGTGAACAAACCAGCTCCCACCGAATCCGCGGAAACATCGAGTTACACCGCCCGCCTCTTCGTCGCCGCCGGAAACACCAACAATGTGTACTCTTTCGGAGCTACGCGAGACGGACAGCTCAACATGCTTGAATCGATCAACGTTTCCCTGAGCCCCATGCATCCGCTCGGTATGACGCCATCGGCGCTGGCCATCGACAAGCAGGGCACTCATCTCTATGTGGTTTGTTCCGATGCCAACGCCGTGGCAGTTGCCGATGTCTCAGGCTCTCCTACCGCGGTGAAAGGCTTTATCCCAACTGGCTGGTATCCAACCGGCGTGCGCGTTCTTGAAGACGGTCAGCTGGTTGTCCTGAACGGGAAAGGACTCGGTAGCCGCGCCAATCCGGATGGTCCTAATCCAACCCGGATTAATCAGCCGCTCTATCAGGGTGGTCCTGTTATCGCGCCTGGTTATGTTGCGCACATTCAAAGAGGCACCGCCGCGTTTCTGCCGCCGGTTACGGATGAACAGCTCCCGGACTTCACCCAAACGGTTAAACGCAACTCGCCCTATCGCGACGAACTTCTCACTCAACCGATCACGAACGAGCAACAGGCGTACTTCGCCCGCACCCCAGAACATGCGTCTCCGATTCAACACGTCATCTATATCATCAAAGAGAACCGCACCTACGATCAGGTCCTGGGCGATATGGAGAAGGGCAATGGCGACAAGAGCCTGACTCTTTTTGGCGAGCGGATCACTCCTAATCTGCATCAACTCGCACGCGACTATATCGTTTACGACAACTTCTACGAAAATGCCGACGTAAGCGCGGAAGGCCATAACTGGGCCTCGGCTGCGATTGCTCCCGATTACACAGTGAAGACCTGGCCCAACGAGTACGCGGGCCGCCACAAGGGTTACGATTACGAAGGTGGCGAGGCCGCCAACACTCCGCCCGCCGGCTATATCTGGGATAACGCGTTGCAAGCCGGGCTTACCGTTCGCGACTACGGTGAATGGACCACCGTGCTTCCGCTGAAGCAACTAACCGACGTAAGGCAAACCAACAAGATCTACGATCCCGCTCTGGTTTCGCACGTGGATATGGATTACCGGGGCTGGGATCTTCAGTATCCCGACGTGGACCGTGCCAAAGAATTCATCCGCGAATGGAAGGAATTCGATGCGAAGGGTGAAGCGCCTAATCTGATCATCGCCCGCATGGGGAACGACCACACGCAGGGAACCAAGCCCGGCGCTCTGACGCCGTTTTCATACGCCGCCGATAACGACTACGGCGTCGGTATGCTTGTCGATGCCGTTAGTCACAGCAAGCTTTGGTCTTCCACCGCAATTTTCATCATTGAAGACGACGCGCAGAACGGTCCCGACCACGTCGATTCTCATCGCGCTCCGGCCTGGGTGATCTCGCCCTATACGCGGCGCGGTGTTGTGGATTCCAGCATGTACAACCAGACCAGCATTCTGCGTACGATGGAGATGATCCTCGGTATGCGGCCCATGACGCACTTCGACGCCGGCGCGCGGCCCATGTTCGGGAGCTTTGCGCAAAAGGCCGATACGACACCGTTTACCGTGGTCGTCCCAAAGACGTCAACGACGGACAGAAACCCGGCGAATGGTCCCGGAAGTGTTGAATCGGCACGCATGGATTTCTCAGACGCGGATAAGGTCGACGATGACGACCTGACCGCAGTGCTTTGGCACGCCATCAAGCACGCCGATCCGCCTCCCCCTACGCGTAGCGCGTTTGCGAGGTAGTTGATGCGTTGGCTTCCGATTGTCTTCTGTGTGCTCGCAATCGAAGCGCAAACTGTTACCACGCAACCCGGCTCGATAGGAGGCCGCGTCACCAACTCGGTCACGGGAGATCTCATTCCCGGCGTAGCGATTCATCTGCTTCCGTTGCGCTACGCCGGAGATCACGCGCCGCAGCTTCAGACCACCTCGCAATCGGACGGCTCCTTTCATTTCGATTCGGTTCCGCCCGGAACGTATCTCGTGCTCACTGAACGGGACGGCTTCGTTGCGTCACAATCGGATGCCGTATCCCATATGGTTCCAGTGCAGGCCGGACAGGCAGTCGGCGACGTCACCGTTCAGCTAACACCGCAAGGGACC
Source organism: Acidobacteriota bacterium (assembly GCA_030853405.1). Classification (GTDB taxonomy): domain Bacteria; phylum Acidobacteriota; class Terriglobia; order Bryobacterales; family Bryobacteraceae; genus Bog-105. Next base: position 7,506 of record JALYVD010000314.1, read on the forward strand.
GTTGCCGGCAAGGTGGTCGATGAAGAGGGCAAGCCCATGCCGGCAGCCAATGTGCGCGCACTCTCGAAAAGCCAGCGGGGTTCCACTGCAACCACCGATGCCTCGGGCAGTTTCAAGTTACTCAAGCTCATGCCAGGAGATTACTACCTTTGGGCTGATCCGCCGGCTAAATCACAAGACGGCTTCGTCCGCACCTTTTACCCGCAAGCTTTGAGCTTGGACGATGCAACCACGATCTCAGTGACAGCCGGACAAGATACGCCGGATATTACAATCCGGCTTCTAAAAGCCGCCACCTATCACATCAAAGGAAAAATTATCGAGCCGTCCGACGAAGCTCAAATTCAGAGATTCAGAATATCGATTACTCCGCGTGCCCCGATCAATGCTGCGGAATTCACGAAGAGTGTCCGCGTGAACCCGGACCGTACATTCGAGGTCGATGGCCTTGTCCCTGGAAATTACACTCTGCGGCTTACTGGGCAGTTCTCCCGTACCGGCCGCGCAAACCGGTTGTTGGCTCGACAAGATGCGGAAATTGGGTCTCGCAGTCTGGACGATGTTGTCCTTCCGGTCACTCCTCCCATTACTCTCACCGGGCATGTCGCCGCCGCCGACTCCCAAACGCCAGTAGATTTCACCCGGGTGCATGTAATGGCTGTGCCGGGGGAGGATCTGCGCCGTGCAACTCAAGTCTTCGCGCCCGTTGCCGCGGACGGAAGCTTTAACCTTGCGAACCTTGATCCCCGGCTGTATCAATTTCGGGTCGCCCTGAGTTTGCCCGGCATGTATGTCAAGTCCGTTCTATTCAACCAGCAGGACGTCACAGACAAAGAGGTCGACCTCTCCCAAGACGGCTCCGGCCAACTGCAAATTGATCTGCGCTCGGGTGCAGGCGAAATCGATGGGACGGTACAGCCGCCCGACTCGCCCGGCTTGGTTATCATCGTTCCCGAGAACCTCGGCCCCGAAGGCTGGAGCGGCGTCAGATTTGGCTACCCTCGACAGGGTAGCTCGTTTGCGATTGGAGACTTGCCGCCCGGCAAATATGCCGCGTTCGCCGCAGATCGGCTCGGGTTCAGCTTGTGGCAAAACCCCGATTTTTTGCGCGATATCTCCAACCTGGGCACAAGCGTTCAGGTGGATGAGAACAGCCGTCAGCAAGTTCAGCTTCAGAAAGTACCGGTGGAGCAGATTCAACAGATCGCGGCCCGGCTAAATCTCCCGATGCAGTGACGGAACATTCCGGCTCAATTTCGCGTACGCTTTGAGTAGAGGATTTCCAATGATGTATTGCAGTTCTTGCGGTAGTGAGATGACAGAAAGCTTTCGTTTTTGTCCGCAATGCGGTACGACGGTCAAAGTCCCTGGTGTCCCCGCTGGTTATCCTGTGCTTCGCCGCATGAGAGAAGACAAGAAGATCGCGGGCGTCTGCTCCGGTCTTGCGCGTTATCTCGATTTGGACGTTACTCTCGTCCGGATACTGGTGCTTTGCCTTGCGATATGGGGTATCGGTCTGGTATTTTACATCGCCTGCTGGATTGTGATGCCGCTTGATCCGCTGCTATCAGCCCCGCCCGCACGTGCTCAAAACGCGCCGCTGGCGACCTAAGCGGGTTTGTAATTCCGGTACGCCTCGTCCAGTACTTGGACCACGTGCAGCACGCACTGATTCGTGCCGAACAACCTCGCGCCGGCCTGCAATTGGAGCATGCACCCGGGATTAGCCGTCGCAATCACCGACGCCTTCGTGAACGCCACGTGCTCCATTTTGTGCTCAAGAATCTGCATAGCCATTTCGTTTTCAACAACGTTGTAAATGCCTGCGCTTCCGCAGCAAACGTCCGCCATGGGCATCTCGCGGAAAATCAGCCCTGGGACGGTCTTCAGCAATCTGCGAGGTGCTTCTTTGATCTTCTGCCCGTGCGCAAGATGGCATGAGTCCTGATACGTGACCACGGCGTCCACGGCGCCCATCTCCCGATTTAGCTCAATCGAAGCGAGGAACTCCGTCACGTCTTTCATCAGCGCCTTAAACTGAACGGCCTTTTCGGTGTGCAGCAGTTCATCGTATTCCTTCAGCGTGGACCCGCAGCCAGCGGCATTGGTAAGCACGGCATCGAAGCCGCCATCGATCACGGCATCGATATTGTTCTGAGCGAGACGCCTTGCCTCCGTAACCAGACCCGAATGCAGATGCAGCGCGCCGCAGCAGTTCTGGGAGCCAGGAATCACCACCTCGCAGCCGTTCTGCTGCAGCACCCGGACAGTCGCTTCGTTCAGCCGCGCAAATGCGACGTTGGCAATGCATCCAGCGAGGAACGCAACTTTGTAACGGCGATCCCCAATAGCGGGGAAGGTCTTGCCGATCTTACTGTAGAAAAAAGGAGCTTCCGCATTCGGAGAAAGCGCCTCGATATTCGACAGCCTCCGCCAGATCTTCAGAATGCCGCTGGCTCGAACCAATCTCTGCAGCCCTGACGCCTGGTAAAGATACAGTCCCGCTCCCGCCACCTGCAACGCGGAACGAGAGGGTAGCAGGTGATTGAAAATCAGGTTCCGAATTGCGCGATTCCAAATCGAACGCCGCCTCTTCTGTTCAATCCCGGCCCTCGCCGCTTCGATCATTCGTCCGTACGGCACACCCGAAGGACAAGCGGTCTCGCAGCCACGACAGGCGAGACAGAGGTCCATGTGCTGAATGTATTCAGGGGTCATAGGGGCGCCGTTCGCCACTGCGTTCATCTGGTACACGCGGCCGCGGGGCGAATCCATTTCGACGCCCAGTTCACGATAAGTCGGGCAGGCGTTCAGGCACAAGCCACAATGCACGCACTTGTCCAGATCGGCCTGGGCCGGCGCAATTATTTCGAGCGCGCTAGATACGGCCATACAAACGGGAGACGTTCAAAAGGTTTGCCGGGTCGAACATATGCTTCACTTGCTTCATCATGTCAAAAGCGTTTTCCCGAGCCACGGTAGAAGGCTGAAGCCATAGCTCTTTTGACAACCGTATTTCGTCTGAAGCGAACTCGACCGCCGCTCCCCAGCCGTTCTCCTGTGCGGCTTTCCAGAACGCCGGAACCGGTTGCCAGGACGACAAACAGATGTACGTGACGCCAGATGCCGCTCGCGAAACGGCTGGCCCCGATGCGATGCGCAGCACTTTCGAAACCTCGGCGAGGGTGGTCGAGAGGCGCAGTACCGCGCCTGACGGATTGCGCTTCATGAACTCCGGAACAAACTCCCGGATTTGTTGCCAAAACTCCGTATCTGGCGTGAGTACTTCCGCGCCGTCCAATTCCCGTCCGTAACGATCCAGTACTGCTTTGCTGCCGCCCGCGCGAATCGCGAGCAGGTATCCACGACGGCCGAGCCGAGTGGCCGCAACGGGAGAGAGCAGATCGACAGCCGTGGGTTGCAACACGCTGCGCAAAACCGCATCGCGTTTTTCAATAGCCCCGTCCACATCGGGCAAGCTGAATAGAAAGGTCCTGGTCTCCTCCGGCAGCGCATGTACGCGAAAGTTTACGGTCGCGATCGCAGCCAGTGTCCCGAAACTTCCGATTAGCAGCTTCGCCATGTCGAGGCCCGCCACGTTTTTTACCACCATGCCGCCGCTCTTGATGAGTTTGCCTTCGAGAGTCGCGAAACTCATTCCGATGATCAGGTCGCGCGCGGTTCCAAAGCCTCGCCGAATGGGACCGCTCGAATTCGTGGCGACAACTCCGCCGACCGTCGAGTCGTTCCAGAAAGGCGGGTCGAGCGCGATCATCTGGCCGTTCTTCGCCAATCTGGCTTGCAATTCCGCGAAAGGCAATCCAGCTTCGACGCTTACCGTCAAATCGTTCGGTTCATAATCCAGAACTCGCCTAAGCGCGACGGTTGAAACCTTGGTGGCCGCTGGATCGATGGGGCCTCCCATCAGACGCTTACTGTTCTTTCCGAAGAGGCACACGCACCGCGTCTGAGACGCAGATTCGGCCAGAACTTGTGCCAGTTCCCCGGGCGAGGACGGCGTGATTACAGGCATGTGCTTCTATTGTCCACGGTGGTAAGATCGCCACAGTTAAACGCGACCTATGGATTTTGAATTTACTCCCGAGCAGATACAACTTCGGAAGTCGGTCCGCGATTTTGCCGAAGCGGAAATCGCACCGCACGTTCTTGAATGGGACGAGAACCAGATATTCCCTCTGGAAGTAATCAAAAAAGCGGGCGAGATGGGACTGATGGGTTCCATCTTTCCGGAAGAACTGGGCGGCGCGGGTCTCGGCTACATTGAGTACTCCATCATCATCGAGGAATTGGCGCGCGTGGACCCGAGCGTGGCGCTGATTGTGGCCGCGCACAATTCCTTGTGTACGAATCACATCTATTTGGCTGGGAGTCAAGAGCAGCGGGAAAAATACATTCCGAAGCTCGCGACGGGCGAATGGATCGGCTGTTGGTCTCTTACGGAACCAGAGGCCGGATCGGACGCGGCGGGTACGCGTTCAACCGCCACCTTGCGCGATGGCGAATGGGTGTTGAACGGCGGCAAGACCTTCACGACGAATGCGCAATACGCGGAAGTGTGCGTTGCCATGGCTGTGACGGACCGCTCAGCTTCGCAGCACGGGATTTCCGCTTTCATCTTAGAGAAGGGAATACCTGGATTCCGTGTTGGCAAGAAAGAGAACAAACTAGGCATGCGGGCGAGCGCGACGGGAGAAGTTCTGTTTACCGATTGCCGTTTGCCGCAGACGCAATTGCTAGGTAAGCAGGGCGAAGGGTTTGTCGATAGCCTGCGCATTTTGGATGGGGGCAGAATTTCAATCGCCGCTCTCTCAGTTGGACTGGCGCAAGGAGCGTTTGAGGCGGCCCTACGTTATTCGAAGCACCGCAAGCAGTTTGGAAGGTTCATTTCGGAGTTCCAGGCCATTCAACACAAGCTTGCCGATATGGCGACGTCGATTGAGGCGGCGCGCTGGCTGACGTACTGCGCGGGTGCTAGAAAAGATGCCGGGAAGCGCGTCAGCCGCGAATCGGCGATGGCCAAATTATTCGCTTCGGAAATGGCCGTTAAGGTTGCCGATGAGGCGCTGCAAATTCACGGGGGGTACGGGTTCATCAAAGATTATC
>JALYVD010000364.1 GCA_030853405.1 Acidobacteriota bacterium
CGCGATTCGAGCGCAGGATCAGCCCGCAGCAAACGAACAGATTCTGCTTTCAATCAATTATCGGAGGGCTTTGCTTTGAACCACCTCACCGGGCACTCAACTCAAAAGTTGTTTTGGACAAGAGTGAAGTCTTGAATATTCGTTGATACCATTGCTAGACTTCCCCGCCATTCGCTTTTTGCTCTCATCCGCCGTTCTGTCAATCGCATCGACATTCGAAACCCATAACTCGGGCATCTAGGCCGAGCGGTTTAGTTCACCGGTCGGTTTCATCACCGGGCGGCCGCAATCGCCTCCGTCTTCGTGACTTGTTAGCTCCCGCCCCGCCGATGAAACCTTAAACGGTCACAGATTTCAAAAAGAATTTTCCCAATCCTCACACCAACTTACCGCCACCTCACGCCAAAACCGGACTCCACTCGGTGAAAACTGAAGCGAAATGACATCACGCCAACAACGCCGCGCCGCCGAGCACAAAGCCCGTAAGCTGGTTTCAAAAAGCCACTCCCAAACCTCCGCCGTCCCCGACACTGAAAACTTCGTCCCGGCAAATAACTCGGGGGAGGCCTCGGAGAATGCCTCGGAAAATCAATGTACCGAACTTACGCCCGCCGCAGTTCCCACTCCCGAGCGCGAACTAAGCCCCGCTCGCCTCGCTGCCAACCGAGCCAACGCGCAATGGAGTACGGGTCCTAGCAGCCCGGAAGGCAAGGCCAACTCCTTCCGCAACGCTCTGAAAACCGCTCTCACCGGTCGCACCGTTCTACTTCCGGATGACGGCGCCGAGCGCTACGAACAACACCTCATCGCCTACGAGAAGGCCTATGGCCCGATAAGCGAACGTGAGTGCGAACTCGTCCAATCGTTAGCCGACTCCACCTGGCGCATCGACCGCATCCCCGGCATCGAAGAAGCGATCTACGTGAAAGGCTGCAACCAGTTCGCCGCCGAAGTGACGGACCTCGACCCCCGCGCCCGTCTCACCATGCTGCGCATGCACACCTACCTCGCCTACGAACGCCAATTCCGCAACCTGCAAATTCAGGAAATGCGTCTCCATCGCCTGCGCGAGAAACTCATCAAGGAAGTTAAAGAACTCCAGCGTGAACGCGAGCAGAAGGAAAAGGATGAACTCGCCCAGGCCGCCAAGCTCTACATTGCCGCTAAAACCGATCGCAAACCCTTCGATCCGGCGGACCATGGGTTCGAATTTTCAACTGCCGACGTCGAAGCCTATTTGCACGGTGTCCGCGCGAATAAACTGACGGAACAGGCCATGCAAACGGGCCGGCTCCCGCTCACTCAACACGCGAAAGCCGCCTGAGAACAGTGTCCAGCCTGGTACAACTGATCGATTTCTGCGCGGCGCTGTCCGCTTTAAGTTCAGGCCCCATTCATCCCGGCATTCCTACCGAAGAGGTTAGCTTGGGGCCGGGAAATGCCTACAACAACAGGAGACCTCCGAAATGTTGCGCTGGCTACTGCTTCCTCTACTGTTTTCGCTTTCACTCTTTTGCCAGAACACCCCACAGCTTCGCGTCCGTGTTCTCGATCAGAGCACTCGCCCGCAGCGCAGGGAGCGATTCTCTTCACGGAGGCTTCTCCTTCCGCACTCGCAATTCGGATTTAGACGCCCGGAATCCATTTGCCGCGGCCAATCCGCCCTTTTCCCGCAATGGATACGAGGCCAACCTCAGTGGCCCGATCTTGAAAAAACGGCTCTATGTTGTCCTTTCCGCGGATCGGGAAGACCAGCAGCAGGTGCAACCTATCCTGGCTTGCCTACCCTCCGGACTCTTGAATCAGGAAGTGTTGGCCCTTTTTACTCGCAACCTTTTACCAGGCCGGATCGATCGGCAAGTGTCGGAATCGCGTGTCTGCGAAATATGAGTTTCATCGGGATGAAGCAAACAACGTAGGAGTCGGCGGCTTTGTCTTACCGCAAGCCGGAGCCACTAGCTTTCATCACGACTATCGAATCGAGTTGTCCGATCAATATGTCTTCTCCTCCAACGCCTTGAATAACTTCCGCATGGCGCTCGGAACTAACTATCAGCAGGTCAATGCGCAAACAAATGCTTCGTCTATCATCGTGCCCGGATCGTTTCAGGAAGGAGGAGCGCAAATCGACAACTGGAGAAAAGAGCCGCGCTACGAATTCCAGAACACGTTCAGTTTAGTGAAGGGTTCCTTCACCCTGAAAGTGGGAGGCAACGCGAACCTCCATCCTTTTCAAAGCTACAGTGTGGATAACTTCGGTGGAACCTATCAATTCGCTTCACTGGCCGCGTACGAAACTGCCCAGCCGCTCCTGTTCACGCTGAATCAAGGCAATCCTCTGATTGTCTCCGATCAGGATGACTACGCCTGGTTTGTACAAATTGAAAAGCAGTTCTCGCGAGTTACGTTATTCGCCGGGGTCCGGCACGAGTTCCAATCTCACTTCGACCGCTACGGCAATTTGGCCCCGCGCATCGCTGCGGCGTGGTCGTTGGATCGCAGCAGTCAGACAGTGTTGCGCGTGGGGACACCGACGCGAATGATCGTCCACCCGGAGTCACGCGCAACACCGGCCGCGAAGCCGGTTTCTTTTCTATCAACCTTCATCTCGCCCGGCCCATTCCCTTTGAACGATGGAGCCGTAAGATCGATTGCGAGCTCGCCGTCGATTCCTTCAGCGTCCTCAATCACACTTACCCGAGCAGCTATGTCGGCGTTCAAACCTCACCATTGTTTGGACAACCGAACGCCGCCTACAACGGGCGTGAAATGCAGTTTTCCGTGCAGGCCCACTTTTGAGCGCATCGAAATGTACGTCCAGGACACACGAACGTGCGCTTCGGAGACACAAGATGACGAATTTATGATTGACTCGATTCAAGAATCAAGTGGCCCCTCCCGTGCACTCTTACTGAGCGGAGGTTCACTTTCATGAAATCTTATGCATCGCGAATTTTGCTTTGCTCGGTCTTGACCTGTTCATTGGCTAGCCTCGCGGCAGCGCAGGATCGCCCAGGGATGCGGCCCGTTCCGCCTCCCCAACAAGTATCCACAACCGTTTTCGGCACAATCGCACAGTTCAACTACGACCGGAATGCCGATGTCAACGGTTTTCTACTGGGCGACAGCACTCTCGTTAATCTTCCGCCGCGCACCCTGTCGCGTGCCGAAACATCTCTACACAAAGGCGACCGCGTCCAGATCGCTGGCTTCACGCACACATCCCCTGCTAAGGTCCAAATAATCGAGGCCCAGACTGTTCAAGACCGGACCTCGGGAAAAACTCTAACCATGCCACAGCCGCTTGCTATGAACGCTCCCGGTCCCCGTGGCGGACCCGCCGCACCGCCGCCCCCTCCTCCTCCGGCTCCGCCCAAAGCGGGTCCAGCACCGGCGGGACGAATGGCCGAACCGCCCCCGCCCCCTCCGCCTGGTCGTTAACTGTGCTAACCAGTTCTCTAGTGGCGCGCTTCCGATTCTTGTATAAGCCTGTTCTGCTTCTAGCGGCGGTCGCTCTTCTCTGGGCACAACAACCGCCGCCTCGACCTAGGCCGCCGAAGCCACCGGGGCCTGCGATCTCCGATATCCGCTGGCAACTGAATGCCACAAAGCCGGTCGATGTCACAGCAAAGCGGGCCTTGCAGTTCAGCCATGTCTATCTGGCACGGGCCGAAAAAGTCGTACGATCCGGCCAGCTCTTTACGGCGGATCGTTTGGCTGAAGCAGCCGATTCTCTTCTTCACATTGCCGAGCACCAGCAACATCTTCGAACGGGAGGTGGTCCTAAGGGTCCGCCTCTCGCCCCCGAAATTCAGGATCACCTGCAGCGCGTCTACTTCCGCATTCAACAAGCGGATTACTTTCTACAGCAGTCCCACGATTCCCAGGCCGTGTCCTTTCCTAAATGGGCTCGCGACTTCTACCAGCTTGCTCTTCGCGCGTACGATCGTAAAGACATGGTCGCCGCCGATGAGAACGCGAAATGCGCCGAGGAGGTCGTGAAAGCGTTAGAGAATCTGGCGCAAGCAGCGAGTCCAGCAAACATTCCGCCACCGCCGAGGCCGCCCGCTCCCCCGCCTGCTCACTAAGACTCCTATGAATCGTCTCCTTCAAAACAGGCTCGTCTTACAACTTCTGCTTACATTGCTCGCGGCACTGTGTGTAGCAGCCTTGAGCGTCATTCTAATCACCGAGGCTGTTCGGAATGCTGAAAGCGTGGTGCTCGGAGAAGCGAGTAAGACGATCTCGACGGCTATCGACGAACTGAAGCAGCAATACCAATACCGGGCTGCCTCCGACACCTCCTGGCAATCGCTGCCGACGCAGGCGCGCGATCTATCATTGCGCGGCATCACGCAAACGGTGCTCCGCTCCTACCCTGGCGTGGAAGGCGGCTTCTATGCCGATTCCGATTTCCTCGGCTACTCGTATCCAACACACGATACAGGAGCCGCAAAGACCGATGTCCCGAGTGCGGAACGCAGTCTCATCGTCGCTCTCGCCAGGCAAAGCCTCAAGACAAATCACATCGTTCGGACGGTGGTTCGTGGCCGGACCGATCTCCTCGTTATAGGAGCTTTGTCCAGCCGGAGCCGCGCCGTGACCTGGGCAATGAAAAGGCTCGTGGGCCGAGGCGCGCCCGGCGTTGGGCGGCGCGAGTTGTTGCTTGCCGTTCTCGTGTTAGCCGCCCTGATAAGCATTGCCGGAACGTTGGCAACCGGTCTGAGTCTGGCGCGCGGCGTTGCGCAAATCAAAAATGGGTTGGCGAATCTGGAGAAGGATTTCGATTCTCGTATCCCGGAGCGCTCCGATGAACTGGGCGTTATTAGCAGGTCCATCAACCGCATGGCATCGGTGCGACGTAAACTTGAGGCCGAGATAAGGCGCGAAGATCGCCTCCGTGCACTGGGACGGCTTGCCGCGGGACTGGCGCACGAGATAAGAAATCCGCTCAACAGCATTCGCCTGACAGTGCAACTGGTCGAACGGCGATTGGACACGAACTCCATCCGGCGGGAAGACCTTCAAACCGTTCGCACTGAAGTGGACCGTCTGAGCACACTCTTAAACGATCTTCTGGATCTTCAGCAATCGCGTCAGCCCCGTCCGGAGATCCAGCCCGTTCTTCCAGTTGTTCAGCACTGCATCCATCTCGTTGAGCGGCAAGCTGAAATGCAGAACACCGCTTTGTGTCTGCACTCGTCCGATCTGGAAATGCACGCCTGTTTCGACTCGCAGCAACTGGCTCAAGTAGTCGTGAACCTGCTCCTGAATGCAGTCGAAGCTTCCCCGGCCGGCGGATCGGTCCATGTCCAGTTTGTAGAAGAGAACGGAACGCGCCGAATCAAGGTGCGGGACGATGGGCCAGGACTGAACCCCGAGCAACAGGAGCATTTATTTGAACCCTTCTATACGACAAAACCGGCCGGAACGGGATTAGGATTGGCCGTTTCTCGCGAACTGATGCGAAGCCAGGGTGGAGACCTTACCTACAGCCCCGGTCAAGCAGGCGCGTGTTTCGTGGTTGAATTACCCAAGGAGTTGACGTGTCGATAGCAACCGTATTGGTAGCCGAAGACGAAGGCGCTGCGCGAAATTCCCTGGCCGCCTTGCTTGAGGCCGAAGGCTTCCGTGTGCTCTCCGCCCGTGATGGCGTCGAAGCGCTTTCTCTTACATTGCACGAGGAGCCAGATGCCGTCCTGCTCGATCTTCGAATGCCTGGAATGGATGGACTCACTGTTCTGCGGCAAGCGCTCTCGGGCGGTTCCACCTGCGCCTTCCTCGTCATGACGGCCTTCGGAGACAGCGGCGTCGCCATTGAGGCAATGAAGCTCGGTGCATTTGATTTTCTTTCCAAGCCGCTTGATTTTGATCAAGTCCTCAACCAGCTCAAGCGAGCCATCGAGCATCGCAGACTGTCTCGAAAAGCAAGGTCGCCTGTTCTCGAAGAGGCAGCGGGCAAGGGTCTCGCAATGATCGGTTATAGCCCGCCGATGCAGCGCGTCTATAAACTGATCGGCCAAGTAGCGGCTTCAGACGCGACCGTCTTGGTTCGCGGTGAGAGTGGGACCGGGAAAGAACTCGTCGTCAACGCGATTCATGAGAACAGTCCGCGTGCACACGGACCGCTTCTCAAAGTAAACTGTGCCGCAATACCGGAAACGCTGCTCGAATCTGAATTATTCGGGCATGAGAAAGGTGCGTTTACTAACGCCCTATACCGCCGGATCGGGCGATTCGAGGAGGCAAATGGAGGCACGCTCTTCCTGGACGAGATCGCGGAACTTGCACCCGCTCTACAGGCCAAGTTGTTGCGCGCGGTTCAGGAACGATCCATCGAGCGGCTCGGCGCCAATACGCCGCTGCAGATCGATATCCGTCTGATCACCGCCACCTCGAAAAATCTGGAACAAGCCGTTGCACAAGGACAGTTTCGCGAGGATCTCTACTACCGCTTGAATGTAGTTACCATCGCTCTGCCTCCTCTGAGGGAGCGAAAGCAGGACATTCCCGCACTGGTGCAACATTTCCTTCAGCGGAGCGGGACGAACGTTTCGATGGCGCCAGCGGCACTGGCTATTCTCTGCGAACATCACTGGCCGGGCAACGTCCGGGAACTTGAAAACACCGTTGCGCGAGCACTCGTCTTAGCGCGCGGCAGCGTAATTGACCGGGACGGCATTCTGCTCCTCGACGACAAACAGGCAAGCGCAATGGGACACTGGACAGATCTCGCGCCCTTGCAAAACGGCTGGAAAGAAAACATGGAGTTACTTGAGCGAGCGCTGGTGGAGCGCGCCTTAGCCCACGCGCAAGGAAACAAATCCAAAGCCGCCGAAATCCTCGGCATCCACCGCCGCCTTCTTTATGAAAAGCTGCGGCGGTACGGGGCGGGCGTCAACTCAGCATCGCCTTCCACGAGTTCTCATCTCGGCCGACGCTGAGCCCGCTCGCCGCACGCACCAGCGGTAGCCGAAGCAGACTCGGATCGCGCTCAATCCGGCCGAGCAGTTCAGAGTCGGAGAGCTTCATATACTTAAGTCCCGCGTCTACATAACCCTTGCTCTCGCTGTCTATGAGCCCGGCCAAACCGAAGCGCTCAATAAACCTCCTGATCTCACCCGGAGATATGGGCTTCTGCTTTAAATCCACCAAATGGATCGGAACTCCGCGCTCCTTGAAGAACCGCTCAGCGGCACGAGTAGCCTGCGAGTTCTTCAGACCGATAATCTGGACGCCCAACATAGCTCACCCAACATAGTTCAGTGGCCACTTACCGGCCCGAGACGATAATCTCTGCTGCCGGTGCGATCGAAGAATGAAAAGGACTGGCCACCGCCGATGCCCTCCACCTTCATGTATCGCCACATTTCGGAGCCGTACAAACTGTCTGCCGTTTTCGGGTGCGAATCGATCTCATCTGGCGGCCCATACACGATGTAGATATGGCCCCGGTCCGTCTGCCAACCGGGCGTGCCGGATGCTGTCCGAAACCGCTTATTGGCAAATGCGATTCGACGGTAATGTTCTTCTTTGAACTCGTTCTCGGGCGTGCCCGGCGTGGGATCGCGGCGTCCCAGAACTGCTCCACAAACTGTTCCCGTTCCTCATCCGTATTCAGACGTTCGAAGGCGGCCTTCTCATCGTCGGAAATGATGTAAACCACGTCCTCATTGAGCCACTTCTGCCAGGGACCAGACACCTTGCTGTCCGTCTGATCCGAAGCGGGGTTAGGACTGGGGTTGGGATTCACGTGCCATGCCGCCAACCCCATGGCGGTACTGGCCATCAAGACAAGCGCGGCGAGAGCGGGCGCCCAGATTCCACTAGGTCTTTTGGGATAGAGCAGACGTCTGACGCGTTTCATTAGATTTCCTCCTGTTGCCGCCACCGCCGGTTCGCGCGTGGGCCATCGTTGTTCCGATCGATTCTGTTCGAGTGCGGTGAGCGCCACGGCATAACCGTGTGCGTCGCCCCTCAAAGAAACCACTACGTCGTCGCAGGAGTTTTCCCGCTCGGCGCGAATCACGCTAGAGATCCACCACGCGGCCGGGTGATAGAAAAGCAGTCCTTCAACAAGCCGCTGAAAAATGTTCACGACGTAGTCCGCGCGGCCAATGTGTGCCCAACGAGTGCAACAGCGTCCAGCCCAGCGCTATCCTCATTTCGCCTCCTTCGCATACTCGTCCACCAATTTGCGGAGTTCCGCCAATTCCGCTTTCGTCGTCTTCTTGGCCGAAAGCGCGCCGATCAAGAGCGCCTTGGCCGAACCGCTAAACGCACGCTCAAGCAGATGACCCGCCAGTTGTTGCTGGGTCCATTCACGCGGGCGCGCCGCTTCGTAGACATGCGCCCGCTGCTTCTCATTACGAAGGACAAGCCCCTTGTCCGCCATGATCTGCATGAATTTCAGAACGGTGCTGTACTGTGCCGGCCGTCGCTGATTCACAAGTTCATAAACCTGCCGTACTGTCGCAGGACCAGTGCTCCACAATGCCGTAAGAATTTCGAGTTCGGCATCGGTCGGTCGAGGGAGGCGTGTTGCAGCGGACATAGGAATACCTTACTAGTAGGGATTCCTATGTCAAGAGAAATTTACTCCGCGCGTAACGCCTTGACCGGATCGATGCGAGTAGCCCGCCAGGCGGGAACCGCTGTCGCGAGAGCGGCCACGCCGAGAAGTAGAACCGTCACCACAGCGAAAGTAACGACGTCCGTCGGCGCGACGCCATAGAGAAGACTGGACAGGAACCGCGTCAATAGCAGCGCCGCAAATATTCCGCCGGCAACTCCATAGAGCCCAACGCCATCCGCTTGTGTGAAGGAGCGGCCCGCAGGCAACGGAATATCGAGCATGCGCAAGTAACTCGGACTTACCGCGCCGAACCAGAGCATGGGCGCGGGATGATCAACTGACTTAGGGTGTCCCTCCACATCCACCGGCAGCGTGGGCAGTTCTCCATCCAGGGGCACTGAGTTCGAAATGGCCGCATCCCTTACCCCGGAGATGCCGGTCGTCCGTTCAATCACACGATCGTACAGCCCAACGCACGATGACACGCTGGGTGCACGAGAACCGGTCTGGACTAACCCGCACCGTCAAAACGTGTGCCGCATTGAATCCAGGATTGGCCTTCGACAAGCCATACAGACTCTTCAGCTAAAGGCCCGCGCTCACCACCAGCACCAGAGCCAACGCGACCTCTCCGGCAATTAAAACGCTCCGTAAGCGCGTCCAGAACCCAGTCGTTGATCGCTGGCTTCCAGTCTTGATAGTTTCCGTGAGATCGATTTCTGATGCGCTGAGAGCGGGCGCCAGTCCAAACGCCAGACCGGTGACAAGCGCCAGCGTAGTTACCGCCCCAATCACACGCCAATCGATCGAGGCTTCCGCCCGGCCCCGGCGTGGCGGATGGCAGCAACGACTTGAAAATGGAAAGCACACCCATCCCGAGAACGACTCCCAAAATCGCACCGAACAGCGACAAACCGGCACTCTCTGTTAGCAACTGACGAATAATATGAAGGACCCCGAGCGTGTGGAAGACTACTTAGAACACATTGCGGAGGCTATCGAGCGAGCGACCGCCTACATCCAGCCCCTGCAAAGGCTGGAAGCGTTCCAAAAAGCCAACAGGTTCAAGACGCCGTGGTGCGCAACATCGAGATTATCGGTGAGGCCGTAAACAAGATTCAAAATCTGGCGCCGGATTTGATTCCTCGGCATCCCGAGGTTCCGTGGGCGCAAATGCCTGCCATGCGCAATAGAGCCATTCACGAGTATTTCTTTGTAGATTTGAAAATAGCTTGGACTACGGTCAAGGATGATCTGCCCCGGCTTAAATAACAAATTGATGGTTTGCTGACCGAACACCGGCGCGAACCCAAACAGGAGCGGTAGCAAGACCCCTCCCGACGAAAGCTCCCGTCCGGGCAAACGATTCAGCCATGGACGTCCTCACGTCTTCTGACCCGCGTAGTAGTGTCACATCCTGCAGCAACTCAACCTCCCGGTCAAAGTGGATCAGGAAAGTTTTGTCGCGGTCTGATCGCGGAACTTGTTCGAAAAGCTTTTCGCTGGCCTGTTGCTCCGTTCCAATCATGCTCCTCACGCTGCCGCTTGTGTCAACCAGAAGCCCAAGTGCTAACGGAAGATCGCTTGCTGCGCGAAATAGCGAATGGTTTGTGGCTTGCCGTCCTCCTCCAGAACGAAATCGTCCTTCGTGAGATCGTTAATCAGTTTGCCATCCTTGCCTCGGACCACGCCGAAAACGTTGACAACCTTTACGTCTGTTGAAAACGTAGGCTTTGCCGATTGACCGTCTTGGGCGAGAAGCCTACCCGCAGGTATGAGCGAAGCGGCAAAAGCGAGAAAACTCCGCCTGTCTGACCACTTGTTCCACTGATCCATGTATATTCCGGCGAATTGCTCGAAGTATCTGGGATGTACCGCGAATCCAGTGGATTTCTTCTATCGTCTCCGCTCAATACGGGACTACTTGCCGGAACCGGCGGCCCGCGCGGCCAAGAACGGCTTGGGTTCCGTTTCGCGCTGCATCGGTTTGCTCTGCTGCTCGGGCTGAACTTCACTCCGCTTTTCGGGCAGTATCACTACGCCGCGGCGGCGCGGGGCTGAGATCTCGTTGAGGAATACTAGAGAGAGCGGCGTGGAGGCGGCGAATACCGCACCGTGATGGTACATCTCTCGAAGCAGTTTTCGTCCAGCTAAGTCAAAGCCGGACAGAGCCGAGATATCAATCGTGAACCGGCGTGAATGGAATTCGGAGAGAACGCTCCTCCATCTGCCTTCCACTTCAGAAACGTAATCACCAGAGAACTTGCCAGCGATTGTCACGCGAAACTCGTCGGCGCCATCCTTGAAATTCAACAAGACCTACTCCTGTATTCCGCCGAAGATTAGAGTCTAAAAACGGCTCAAGTACTACACACGATTTCGACGCATATTGCCCAGGCTTGTTTCTGGTACTGGCGAGCTTCAGGGCAAGTTTGTTTAGGGGAAGATCTTGGAAACAAACAACGAAGGGCTGCATCTTCGCTTGTTGGAGTGCTATACGCACTCGCTCTGGAGAGGGCTCGAAAAATTTAAGAATGCCGACAAAGTTTTTGCCGGGAAGACCGTATCCGCAGGGCGCGACCTGGGACGGAACGGGAGTAAACTTCGCGATTTATTCGGAAAATGCCACCAAAGTCGATCTGTGTCTATTCGACGAGCTGGACTCAAGTAGGAACGAGAGCATAGAACTGCGAGACTGCACGGGATACGTTTGGCACTGCTACATAGCGGGATTGACGATCGGACAACTGTACGGATACCGGATACATGGTCCTTTCGAGCCTGAAAAGGGCTTGCGTTTCAATCCAGCGAAGCTACTAATCGATCCCTATGCCAAGGCGATTTCAGGGAAGGTTAATTGGGACTATCCGGTTTTTTCTTATAAGTTCGGCGATCCCAACACCGATCTGAGTTTCGACGATACGGACGACGCAGCGGGAGTCCCGAAATCAGTCGTGACGAGCTCGCACTTCGATTGGCAAAACGACCACTCTCCCGAGACGCCTCTTCATGATTCGGTGATCTACGAAGTTCACGTGAAGGGCTTCACGCAAAGAAATCCCGACGTACCGGAAAGTGTGCGGGGAACTTACGCCGGTCTGGTCGCGCCCGCTTCGATTGATTACTTGAAGAAGCTGGGGATCACGGCAGTTGAGTTAATGCCGATCCATGATTTTCTGGACGACAAGACTCTTCTTGATCAGGGGCTCAACAACTACTGGGGCTATAACACCACGAACTTCTTTTCGCCCGACGCGCGCTTCTCCAGTTCAGGGGATCGCGGCCAGCAAATCGGTGAATTCAAGGCAATGGTTCGAGAGTTCCACCGGGCTGGAATTGAAGTCATCCAGGACGTGGTTTACAACCATACCTCGGAAGGGAATCAGATGGGCCCGACCCTGAGTTTCCGAGGAATCGATAATTCCACGTATTACCGCCTGGTGCAGGACAACGGGCGCTATTACATGGACTACACGGGGACCGGGAATACCCTGAACATGCGGCATCCCCAGGTGCTGAAGATGGTCATGGACAGTCTTCGCTACTGGGTGTTGGACATGCATGTGGACGGGTTCCGCTTTGATCTGGCGTCGGCACTGGCTCGCGAACTGCACGACGTGGATCGTCTGTCGGCCTTTTTTGACGTCATCAACCAGGATCCGGTACTTTCTAAGGTGAAACTGATCGCCGAGCCCTGGGACGTCGGCGAGGGTGGATACCAGGTCGGAAGATTTCCGGCATTATGGGCGGAGTGGAACGGTAAATATCGCGACGTGGTCCGCCGGTATTGGAAGGGCGACGACGGGCAGCTTGCGGAACTTGGCTACCGGCTTACCGGAAGCAGCGATCTGTATCAGCACGATGGGCGGCGGCCATCCGCGAGCATCAATTTCCTAACGGCGCACGATGGATTCACCCTGAACGACTTGGTCAGCTACGACCAGAAACACAATGAGGCGAACGGCGAACAGAATCGGGACGGGGCTAATGACAACCATTCCTGGAATCACGGGGTTGAAGGGCCTACGGACAACGCCGAGATCATCGAGCTTCGGGAACGCCAGAAGCGTAACCTGCTGATGACGCTGATGATCTCGCAGGGTGTGCCGATGATTTGCGGCGGCGATGAAATCGGTCGAACGCAGGGCGGCAACAACAACGCTTACGCTCAGGACAACGAAATCAGTTGGATCGATTGGAACCTGGACGACCGCAAGAAGGCCCTGCTTGAATTTACGACGAATCTGATCACGCTGCGAAAGAACCATCCCAATTTTCACCGTAGGAAGTTCTACCAGGACAGGCAGATTAGTCCATCCAAGACCGGCAAGCAACACGTGAACGGTCTGGAGGTGAAGGACATCTGCTGGTATCGTCCCGATGGCCAGGAGATGACTGAAGAGGAGTGGAATTCCGGCTGGGTTCGCTGTCTGGGCGTCGTACTAAGCGGTAAAACTCTGGACGATGTGGACCGGTATGGGGAGCCGGTGAGCGACAGCAGCTTTCTGTTCTGTTTGAATCCCCATCATGAGCGTATTCAGTTCTACGTGCCACCTTGCTCGGTGGACTGTGCGTGGGAGGTGGTTATTGATACGCGTGACCCGGCCTGCACGGATAAGAAATCCGCACGTCCCGGGGAAGCTTACGACATGTTGGATCGCTCTGCGGTTCTATTTCGCGAGGTAGACCGGAATACGCCTTAATTTGCCGGCAAACGAAGACAATCACGTCGCCCAAGAGAAAAGCGACTATACTGGAATTTCCTCTCTGTTATGAACACCTATGTGAAATTCGGGTTGCTGATGGCCCTGATCGTTGGATCTTTGGTGTGGCTGGCGGTCGGCGGTGTAAAGGAGACGGAGACCTATTACAAGACGATCCCCGAACTGGCCAAGATGGGTCCGACTGCTCAAGGGCAACGGCTCCGGGTTGGGGGTGACGTCCAGCCGGGTTCGATCTCGAAGGGCGGCTCTCAAGTCGCTTTTGTTCTGCACCAGGGGGCGCAGACGTTAAAGGTCGTCTACTCGGGAAGCGATCCGTTGCCGGATACCTTCAGAGATAATGCGCAGGCACTGGCGGACGGGCGACTTGGCGCCAACGGCGTTTTTGAAGCCAATAAAATTCAGGCCAAATGCGCCTCGAAGTACGAATCGAAACCCACGCAGCGTGGACTTTCGCACGAACCCGCATCCGCTAATAAGATAACCAGTTCGCTTCAGACCAGCATGGCCAAACGGTCCTAAAGTATTTCTCCGCCCGCTGACGTCATACAGTAGTAGAAACTCAACCTATGGAAAATCTCGGCGCGTTATCGGTGCTGCTTGCGTTTTGCATGGCCGTCTTCGCAGTCTTTGCTGCGATCGCGGGCAAGTACGGCAGGCGACCATTCCTGATCGTCAGCGCGGAGAGGGCGGTCTATGCCGTCTGGATTCTCTTGACCGCCGCTTCCGCCATTCTTGTAACGCTGCTCATTCAAGGTGATTACCGCCTCGCCTATGTCGCCGCGCATAGCAATAAATCTATGCCGGCAATTTATAAATTCACCGCGTGGTGGGGTGGGCAGGAAGGCTCGCTCCTGCTCTGGAGTTGGCTCCTTTCCACTTACTCAGCCGTCATCACCTTTACGAACCGCCGTAAATTCCGGGCCATGATGCCTATCGTAATAGCCATCATGATGACGACCACGGTCTTCTTTACCGGCATGATCACATTTGTCGCCAGCCCATTCCGGGTGCTGATGGCGGGCCGCGGAATCATCGATGTCGGAGATGGGAACGGGTTGAGTCCGCTGCTGCAATGGTGGACGATGGCGATCCACCCGCCATTCTTGTATCTGGGCTACGTCGGTTTCACGGTTCCGTTTGCCTTCGCCATGGCCTCGCTTATCACAAAACAGCCGGGCGAGGCATGGATTCACACGACACGCCGCTGGGCTATTGTTACTTGGCTCTTCCAAAGCACCGGCCTTTTGCTGGGCATGGGGTGGGCGTACACGGTGCTTGGATGGGGCGGCTATTGGGGCTGGGACCCAGTCGAGAACGCCGCTCTTATGCCATGGATCACGGCAACGGCGTTTCTTCACTCCGTGATGATGCAGGAGAA
The DNA here is from genome assembly GCA_030853405.1 of Acidobacteriota bacterium. Lineage (GTDB taxonomy): Bacteria > Acidobacteriota > Terriglobia > Bryobacterales > Bryobacteraceae > Bog-105. Next base: position 14,678 of record JALYVD010000364.1, read on the forward strand.
GAAGGGAATGATGAAGGTGTGGAACATGGTCCTCGTCTCGGCCACGTTCCTACTCAGCATTCTTGGCACCACGCTAACCCGCACCGGTCTGGTCGCTTCTGTCCATGCCTTCGCACAATCGCCCGTTAAACCATACTTCACGACGTTCCTTATCTCGGCGACCGTGCTTACGGCTTTCGCCATCCTTAAGAACCTCTCCTATCTGAAAAGCGACGTGAAGCTGGAGAGTGTTGTCTCGCGCGAGTCGAGTTTTCTCTTCAACAATTTGATTCTGCTGGCGAGCTGTTTTGCCGTGCTCTGGGGCACGCTTTTCCCGGTCATTATGGAAGCGCTTACCGGAGAGAAGGAGACCATCGATGCGCCTTATTACAACCGCGTAAACGTTCCGATTGCGCTTTTCCTATTGCTGCTGACCGGTGTCGGCCCGTTAATCGCATGGCGCAAGAGTTCGCTGAACAGCCTCAGACGCTCCTTCATGGTTCCGATAGGAGTCGGACTCGTTGTGATGGCTGGGTTGGCCGCTGCGGGAATTCATAATATTGCCCCGCTTATCTCTTTCGGACTTTGCGCTTTCGTGCTTGCCAGTATCATCGGCGAGTTTTGGAAAGGTTCGCGTGCGATCCAGGCCAAAGAACACCTCGCGCTTCCGCACGCCGCTTTCGAACTGACCTGGCGCAATACGCGGCGCTACGGCGGCTACCTTGTGCACATGGGAATCGTTTTCATGTTCATTGGCTTCACTGGGAGCGCTTTCAATTTGCATGAGACGCGGGATCTGGGCTTAGGGCAGACGCTTCGATTCGGACGCTATGATCTGAAACTGTTGAATGTTAACGACGGCGAAAATTCGGATTATCAGTTCAGCCATGCATCCCTGGAAGTTGCGGTGAACGGAAAGGTAATCGATCAATTGGAACCCGAGGTTCGCCTGTATAAGTCGAGCCAGCAACAAAGTTCGGTAGTCGGAATCCGCCGCCGGTTAAATGAAGACCTGTACGTGAACTACGCGGGTCCGACGCCCGATAACAGCAAAGCGATTTTCCAGCTCTATGTCTTTCCCCTGGTGGATTGCATCTGGACCGGTTATTTTGTTCTGCTGTTCGGTACGCTCATTTGTTTGATTCCCGGTAAGGTGCGCCTGCAATATGCGCGCACGGAGGTAGTAGGCATTGCCACGACGCATGCGACGGTACAGTCCTAAACTGGCCGTTGCCTTTCTATTTGCCATAGCCGCTCTGATTGCGCAGGATCCTGCGACCTACATGAATTCGAACGTACTGCGCGTGGGCGAGAAACTCGCCTGCCGTTGCGGTACGTGCCGGAACACGGTGGCGACTTGCCCAATGCTGCATTGCGAATCGTCCGACCCGATGCGTCAGCGAATCGCGCGGATGCAGTCTCAGGGCATGGGGGACCAGGCGATTATCAAACGGATCGTTCAGGAACAAGGCGTGGTGGCGCTTGCCTCGCCTCCTTCAACGGGCTTCGGTTTGTTTACCTGGGTGATGCCGGGAATCGTGCTCGTGATCGGTTTTCTGATCTATTCTTCTTTCGTGCGCCGCAATCGTAAACCTTCTGAGCCGATCACCGCCGCCGACGAGGCAATGATTGAGCGTTTCCGGCCGCAGATGGATAAGGAATTCGACGATTCGCCCGAAGCCGACGCGAAAGGTCCGGACGTTCGCAAATGATTGCAGTTGCCGCCGTAGTGCTTGCCTTTGCGGCGATTTCCTTCGTGCTCTTCATTCGTGAGAAAGATGTTCCCGAGCCTATTCCGGTCTCGCCGGTCGAGCATCTGGAAGACCGCAAGCGCGCCGTCTATGACAATCTTCGCGATCTGCAATTTGAATACCGGCTCGGCAAGCTATCGGACGAGGATTATCAACAGACCAAGCAAGCTTTGCAAAGAGAACTAGCCATTGTGCTGTCGGAAATTGAGACTGTGTTAAAGAACCTCGGGTTGACGCCTGCGCGAGTTTCGAGTAAATCGGCAGCTATCAAACGACCGTCCACGCTTTGTCCACATTGCGGAGCACAATTTCCGCAGCCCCTTAAGTTTTGCGGCGAATGCGGGAAGGCTATGGCATGAAACGCATTGCGCTCATCTCGGCGGTTTCGTTACTCAGTTCAGTTTGTGCTTTAGCGGCTATCGACGGCACGGTCGTGAACGGCACAACCGGCAAACCTCAGCCGGGAGTGAGTGTCACGCTCGTAAAGCCGGGGCAAGGAGGGATGCGGACGCTGGGGACGACCACAAGCGACGCTTCCGGCCACTTTGTTTTTGCGAACGACGAGCCGGGCGGCGGCCCGCAACTGCTGCAGGCGAATTACGGCAAGGTCAACTACAACAAGCTGATGACGCCGAACATTCCGACCTCGAATGTTGAGTTGGACGTGTTCGAGCCGACGAAATCAGCCGCCGTGGCGCACGTGGCGCAACGAATGCTTCTGCTCGAACCGAATTCGAGCCAAATTGCGGTGAATGAGACGGTTATCGTCCAGAATGAGTCGAAGCAGACGTACAACAACGACACCATCGGCGCACTCCGCTTTTACTTGCCGCCCGCCGCCAACGGGCAAGTCCGCGTGAGTGCGCAGGGTGCGCAAGGGATGCCGTTGCCGCGTCCAACGGAGAAGACATCCGAAACAGATGTTTTGAAGGTGAACTTCGCTATCAAGCCCGGCGAAACGGAATTTCAAATTTCCTACGTTCTTCCCGTCGGCTCACCGTTCACCTTTCGCGGGCGGGATGTACGGATCAAAGATATGGTGGCCGGGCCGCTGCGGCTGATCGCGCCTCCCGGCGTAACGCTCTCGGGCAAAGACATTCAGCAGCTCGGCACGGAGCCTAATACGCAGGCCACAATTTATACAGTGGCGGGTTCTGGTGGTCCGTTCTCATTCGATATTGCGGGAACAGGCGCACTGCACAAAGCGGATGCCCCCGGCGCTGCGGCCGATACCAGCGACTCTCCTCAGGTAACTGAAGGAGTGCCCCAGATTTACGCTCATCTACGTTGGCTTGCCGGGCTTGCGCTGGGCATTCTTGCAATTGGCCTGGTGGTGCTCTTCAGGAGTTCTCCCGTGCAGTCGCGTTCCTAATGCTGGCAGCGACTGAGCCGGCAGCAATTGAGTTAAACCAACTCTGGAAGTTCTACGGCGACTACCCGGCACTTCGCGATGTCTCGTTCACCGTGGCCGAAGGCTCCTGTTGCGCGCTGCTGGGCCGTAACGGAGCAGGGAAGACGACGTTACTGCGAATTCTGGCCGGTCTTTCCCCTTTTCAGCGAGGTACGGTCGGCGTCTTCGGCCACGCACCTCGTTCGAGCCATGCTCGTCAACAGCTAGGATTTTTAGGGCACGGGATTGGCGTCTACGAAGACTTGACCGCTCTTGAAAACCTACACTTTTTTGCGCGCATCTGCGAGATAAAAGACGCGAACGTTGCCAGCCGCTGGCTTGAACGTGTCGGGTTGACTCGCGTGGCGAAGATGCCGGTCCGCCAGTTTTCCCGAGGCATGAGGCAGCGGCTTGCACTAGCGCGTACATTTCTGAACTCTCCCCGAGTTCTGCTGCTCGATGAACCATTCACTTCGCTGGACGACCGCGCTATCGCCATGTTGAGCGAGCTGTTGGACGAATCGCGGCAGCGTGGGGCAACCATTCTGCTATCGACTCACCAGCTTCGCGAGGCCATGGCGATCGCTTCTCATGTGGTGCTTCTTGAGAACGGAAAAATGCGCTACGCGGGCGAGCGAACTCCCGAGATGCTGGACGATCCCGCGCTGCTCTACCGGATGCATACGGAACTGGGCGCCGCGTGAGGACTCTGCGCCAGGCGTTCTCGGTCGCGCGAAAAGACCTGGCCGTTGAAGTTCGAACCAAAGAGTCGGTCAACGCGGCGGGGGCTTTCGCTATTTCGATTTTGCTGCTGTTCAGCTTCGCGTTCGATCCGGCTTCGGACACTCTGCGCCAAATATCGGGCGGCCTGCTGTGGCTGGTGTTTGCCTTCGCCGGGGCGCTGGTGTTCAATCGAGGCTTCGCGCGCGAATTGCCCAACGAATGCCTGGACGCTCTGCTCGCCTCCCCGCTTTCTTCAGCGAGTCTGTTGATCGGCAAGGCAGTTGCCAATCTTGTAATGCTGCTGGTTCTGGAATTGATGTCCCTGATTGTCTTTGGAATTTTCTATAACATTCAGTGGACATTGAGACCCGGTAGACTGGCCTTCGTTTTTATCCTCGCAACGTGGGGGGTTTCCGTTGTGGGCGCGGTATTCGGCGCACTTACCGTGAACTTGCGCCTACGCGAGTTGATGCTTCCGGTGATAGTTTACCCGCTGCTGATCCCGTTGCTGATTGCGGCGATCGAATTGACGAACGCGGTGCTTTTCAATCAGCAAATTAGTCCGAACGATCTGGTTTGGGGCAGGCTTTTAGTGGTCTTCGATGTCGTTTTTACGGCGCTAGCCATGGTCCTGGCCGATACAATTCTGGTCAACTAGTATAGGTAGGATAAGGAATAAATATGCGTGAAAAAATCGCGATAGGGCTAGCCTTAGCGGCCGCCGCGCTGTTATCGTACAACCTTTATCAGATGTTCATGGTTCTGCCGGACGAGGCGCTACAAGGCGCAATTTACCGGATACTGTTTTTCCATGCTCCCGCCGCCCTAGTCGGAATGATCGGCTATTTCGTCGCGCTTACTTTCAGCGTGCTATATCTCAGCTCGGGTAACTTGCGATGGGATTCCCTCTCGGCTTCGATCATTGAAGTCTCGCTTGTCTTTTCGATCGTTAATATCGTCACCGGAAGTATTTGGGCGAGAATCATTTGGGGCATCTGGTGGACGTGGGATTACCGGCTTACCTCCGCGCTCGTTTGCATTCTCATTTTCGCCGGGTATCTGATGATGCGCCGAGCCATTGAGGAGCCGACCCAGCGCGCGCGACTGTCCTCGGCCCTGTGTATTTTCGGTTGCGTGGATGTAGTCATCGTCTACAAGTCGATCGAATGGTTCCGGAATAATCACCCTGGCCCCGTGTTGAGCATCCGCACCGGTGGGGGCACCATGGACCCGGCGATGGAGCGTATCTTTTATCTCAATATGCTGGCGATTCTGCTGATGGCGATTGCGCTAGTGCTTGTCCGCACGCGACAGGAAGCAACAGCGCGAGAGATCGATTCTCTACGCCGGTACGCGAACGCAATCTAGAAAGGAAATTAAATGGACGTCCGCAATTTCACCTTCATGTTCTACGGCTTTTTTGCCGCCTGGGTCATTGTGTTGCTTTATGTCGTGAGCCTGGCGCGCCGGGGAGCGCGTCTGAAAAAAGAACTCGAGGACGTAAAACAGCTTCTTGGCTCGAACCAAACTGAGAACCGGTCCCGAATCGAGAACCGCGTCGGGTAGGCTTCCCAATTTGTTCACTGTGTCGGTATACCCTATCTGCATGGAGCTAATCTTCGAGATTCGCGACGCGGAGGAAGGGGGCTATAGCGCACGTGCGCTCGGCCATGCCATATTCACCGAAGGTGAGACTTGGAAAGAACTTCGCGAAAATGTCCTTGAGGCAGTGTCGCTGCACTTCGAAGACGGCATCGCTCGTCCTCGTTTGGCGCAACTCCACTACGTAAACAAGATCAGTGACAGCCACCATAACTCCCGAATTCAAGATCAATGACAGAGTCGCCATAACGCCTGAAAGTATCAGCCACTTCTCCAGTTCCCCCAATCGCAATGCATTAACCTGATCTCTAGCTCACGAATCTTGCATACTGCCAACTGTCCCCGGAGTCAATCCTCTTGAACGCCGCTGAAACCTACTTCCAGGAGCTTCGCGATATTCAAGCGACCGGCTCTGGCGTCCAGGAAACGTCCTATTACGGACCGCTCTCAAACCTGCTGAACGCGGTCGGGCGGCAAATGGTTCCCCGCGTCCACTGCGTCGTTCATCTGCAAAATGAAGGCGCAGGCATTCCCGATGCCGGTCTCTTCACCGATGATCAACTGCGCCGTCGCCAATCGACCGAACTTTCGCATGGCGTAAAACCATCGCGCGGCGTTGTAGAAGCTAAACCCGCATCTCGCAAGCTTCCCGCACTCGCCGCGTCCGATCAGGTCGCGCGCTACTGGCGCACTTACCGTCAGGTTCTCGTGACGAATTTCCGGGAATTTCTGCTTGTCACTTCGAACGCTTCTGGCGAACAGGTCAACGGTGAATCATTCGTTCTTGCCGCGACCGAGCCTGCGTTCTGGCAAGCCCTCCAACACCCGCAGACCTTCGCCGGCCAAAAAGGTGAACGCCTCCTCGAATACCTCAAGCGCGTGTTTCTCCAATCTGCGCAAATTGCCACGCCTCGCGATGTTGCCGAACTCCTAGTGTGCTGAGTTAGAGATTCGTTCACAAAGTCTTTGGATTTTGCCGAGGATAAGATCGGCATCCGCAGTCCAGACGAAAGGCTTCGGATGCTCGTTACTATATTCCAGATAGTCTTGGATGGC
>JALYVD010000375.1 GCA_030853405.1 Acidobacteriota bacterium
ACATCAGCCAGTTGGGCGATATGCGTACTGGTTCGATCACTACGACCGGCGGGCGTTGCGGTAATCCCAACTGCCATTGCCGGGAAGACGGAGATCCGGGACACGGCCCGTTCTATCGCCTGACTCGCAAAGTCAGCGGCAAGACGGTCACCGAAACATTCGCTTTCCCGGCCGCGCTGAGAAAGGCGCAAGGTGAGGTGGCGGAGTTTCACCGTTTCCGGGAACTGAGTCAGAGTCTGGTGGAGGTCAACGAAAAGATCTGCCAGTCAAGGCCAGTCGAGGATACGCTTACGATCCAGGAAAAAAAACGGCGGAAGCGATCCGGCAGGAAGTGGAACGCGAAGTAAGCAGTCTGCTCCGGATCGTCATTCAGAACCGTCGCAAGACCGGTCAACTGGATCTCGAAGCGGTCGAGATGGCGATGCGATCGGCGACGCATCAGGCTGGAGCGGCCGCCTTAAGTCAGTTGCTGCGATGCGAACCGCCCGGGGCTGAAGAACGGGAAATACCCTGTCCCTGCGGCCACAAAGCGCGCTACCGCGAGATGCGTGCCCGTCACCTGTTGACGGCCGTGGGGCAGGGCCGGCAGCAGATCGAGTTGCTCGCCGGTCTTGAGGTGACCACCTGCGCCACCAGCCCAAACTCGAAAACGGCAAATCGATAAGCTGGTCCGGTTCCTCCGAAGCATCGACGCTTCCACACCGTCAATCGAGAATGCGATCCGGATCGAAGCGGCTTACTTCGAGCACAACGCCGAGCGCATGCGCTACCCCGGCTTTCGACGCCAGCACCTGTTTGTCGGCTCTGGCGTGGTCGAAGCCGGTTGCAAAACCGTAATCGGTTCCAGACTTAAACGATCCGGAATGGTCTGGACCGTGAGCGGCGCAAACGCCATCATCGCCCTACGTTGTTGCCACCTCAACAACCGTATCGAAGACTGTTGGGAATCACGACGTGCCGCCTGATGTTCCACTTCTATGTCGCGCACTCGGACATTTGCGCTGGACGAACTGACCGTATTGTTGCAACAGAGCTGTTCTGTCCGAGCGGCATTCGAGCAACAGAAGCACAACAAAGAACGCCAAGTTGCCTGTAGAACTGTCGTGGCTGGGCCGGGTCACCTCTGGTGAGGTTCGGACGCACTAGCAATAGCAATCACAATCCAAACCGAATTCCACATCGCGCGCAGGATCTGTGACTGCGTTCAGTCTTCCGCTCCAGAGGCGACGGTAATCTTGCTCTCTGCGCCCAAGGCGGTCGAGTATTATCCGCACATCGGGTTTAGCCGGCACGAATCGGCGTGGATTTTACGTTCCGGGAATCGAATATAGCGCACTGCTCTTGACAGGGCGCTCCCAAAAGGGAATACTATGTCTGTTGACGTACTAGTATGCCTTCAAAAGACCATCAGCTCGCTAGAAACCTTACGCCGCTATCCCCCGCCGTCTTCCATATACTTCTTTCGCTCGGCGAAGGCGAACGGCACGGCTACGCTCTCAAGCGCGAAATCGCCGCCCGCACTGACGGGAAGCTAAAACTCGGGCCCGGTGTGCTCTATGGATCTATCAACAAAATGCTGGAACTGGAGCTCATCGAGGAATCGGACGACCGGCCCGATCCCCATCTTGACGACGAGAGGCGGCGCTATTACCGGATCACCAACTACGGTCGCAAGGTGGCGCAAGCCGAAGCGGCTCGGATGCGTGAATTGGCCCAGTTAGCGGCGGCAACTTTTGGGATGCCGAAGCATGCCTGAAGCACCCTTTCCGCTGAAGCTGTACCGGTGCCTGCTGAAGCTTTATCCAGCCGGTTTTCGAGAAAACTATGGCGGGCCAATGGAACGCGAGTTCCGCGACCAACTCGCTGAGTCGAGCGGCGTCTACGCCCTTGCAAAGCTTTGGATTGGGCTTTTTGCCGATCTGGCAATCTCACTCCCGCGACAGTTTTCACACGAGGTACGGCAGGATGCGAGGCACACGCTTCGGCTTTGGGCTAACCGTCCCTGGCAGACGGGGTTTGCGATCGTTGCACTCGCCATCGGCATCGGCGCAAACACGGGAGTCTTCAGCGTTTTAAACGCCCTGCTACTGCGCTCGCTGCCATTCAGCGATCCAAGCCAACTGGCCGCATTATATGTGTTCTCTCCGCCCCACGAGAGCGCAACACAATTCCATATCTGGCGTCAGCAGAGCGGCTATTTCGCCGATGCCGCCCTGTTTGAGGAGGCGGATTTCAATCTTGGAGGAGCCGGAATCCCTCAGCGGGCGCATATTGCGCAAACATCTTGGAATTTCTTTTCGCTTCTGGGCGCACAGCCCCTACTTGGACGATTTTTTACGGCGGCCGAGGATACACCTGGACGCAACGGGGTGGCGGTAATTGGCTATGGACTCTGGCAGGAACTCTTTGCGGGCGGTAAGCGAGTACTTGGTGCTACGATTCGCGTTAATGGAAAGCCTCTCACGATTGTCGGCGTAGCTCCGGCCGGATTCGATTTTCCCAACAGAGCGGTTCTTTGGGAAGCCGCAAGCCTCACTCCGGGCAACAATGGCTGGGAGACTATCGCAAGGCTGAAGCCCGGTATTACATGGCCGCAAGCCCGAGCGGCGTTTGCCGCTGAAGCTGGCCGTTCTTCACCGAGACGCCGCAAAATCGACAGAATTAAATACCCGCCGAGATTAACGTCGTTGCAGGATGAACTTTCCGGCCACGTCAAGAAGGCCTCGCTCCTGCTAATGGCGGGCGTAGTGATGATCCTCTTAATTGCATGCACTAATGTGGCGAATCTGTTGATGGCACGGACTGCCGATCGTGCCAGCGAGTTATCCATACGCTCCGCGCTAGGAGCAAGCCGCGCGCGGCTGGTACAGCAATTACTGACCGAGTGCCTACTTCTCTCCTTCCTTGCCGCGGTCGCCGGATTAGTCGTCGCGTTCTGGACGGCATCTATCGTGGCGAAAGTTCAGCCGCCGCCGCTCGTTACTCAGAGTTATTCGCTCCTTGATGTTCGCGTGCTGGGTTTCGCAGTGGTGGTATCGATCGCTAGCGGTCTGCTTTTTGGCTCCTTGCCCTCGCTGTATGCGGGCCGTATTCATTTGTTCGAAGCTCGCGGTTCCAGCGGCACCCAAAGCTCGCGGCTCATTCGCGAAATTTTGGTCGCCGCACAGGTCATGCTCACAATCGTTCTGCTCACGGCATCCATCTCGGTGGGACGCGCGTTTCTCACCCTGCTGCAGACCGACCATGGCTTCGCTACCAAAGGACTGGTCACCGTCAGCGTCTCCGTGGACGGCACGGTTTATCAACCCGCCGGGCGGCAACTTCCCTATTTTGAAGAAGCGCTTTCCCGTATCCGCCGACTTCCTGGCGTTCGCAGCGCCAGCGCTACCGAATTCCTTCCGCTCCTGGCCAGGATGTTTATGGGAGGCCCCTTTGGCTTAGACGGACGTCCAGCCGATGAGAACTCCATGGTCGTGCCCATATTGCCCGATTATTTTCAGACGATCGGCGGGCATATTCTGGCCGGCCGTGAATTTACCGATGCCGAAGTACGTTCCGGCGCGAAGGTCGCGGTGGTCAATGAACGATTTGCGACGCAGTTTGGAGTGCCCGTAGATGCCATCGGCCATCAAGTGACACTCGGTAAGGAAACGCCGTGGAAAGTTATCGGCGTCGTGAAGACCACGGACTATATGGCGGAGAAAGACGAAGCAAACTCGAATCAGGTCTTCGTTCCAGTACACTCGCCGGGTGACTTTTCCTCGACCTTCGTGGTCCGCGTGAATGGCCGCGCCGAAGACAACGTGGCTATGGTGCGCGACGCGATACGGTCGGTAGACAAGCAGGTTCCGGTATTTGGCGCCGAATCGATGGAGCAGCGGCTGGAAGATGTCCTCGCCCGTCCGAAGTTCTACCGGACCGCAGTCATGTTCTTTGCGGGCTTTGCGTTGTTGCTCGCCGTGATTGGCATTTACGGAGTGGTCGCCTATGCCGTTGCCCGGAGAACCCGCGAGATGGGTGTACGCCTGGCGCTTGGGACAACGCCCAATCAGCTTCGGGGAATGTTGCTGAGGCAGGGCTTATTTCCTGTGGCGGCAGGCGCGGTCTGCGGCATCGCTGGAGCGATTTTCACCGGGCGCTTTCTCGGGGTTCTGGTTGCCGGAGCGAAGCCCGTCGATGCCGCCGCTTTCACCTTGTCACTCGTGTTCATCACTCTGACTGCGTCAACGAGTATCTGGGCCGCGACCCGCCGCATTGCCGGTCTGGACATTATGGAGATCCTGCGCGCCGAATAAGGCCTCGCGGCGAACGGAGGGACCAAGTATCCTGAAATCATGTCTACCGCTCACGAACCTAAGATCACGCGCGAGAAGCTTGTGGAGGGTCTCAACGATGACCTGTCGCGCGAATACCAGGCGATTATTTCCTATGTGAACTACTCACAAGTGCTGAAGGGCGCCGCTTACATGAACATTGCCGACGAACTCGCGGTTCATGCGAAGGAAGAGCTGGACCATGCACTGCAGGTTTCGAATCACGTGGATTATCTGGGTGGCATGCCGACAGTGACGCCGAAGCCAGTGAAGACCTCGGAGAAGGCTGAGGAGATGCTCCGCTTCGATCTGGACAATGAGCAGGAGACGATCCGGCAGTATCGCCGACGTGTCAAGCAGGCCGATGAACTGAATGAGTTTGCGATCGCCGAGAGCCTGCGCGGCATTTTGGTACAGGAGCAGGATCACCTGATCGCACTGGCAACCGCGCTCGGCATCGATCCTCCAAACCCGGGGATTGCGGATTAGTTCAGCCTTTGTCGGAAGAAGAACATATGCTGCCAAGGCAGCGTTTCTACCAA